>CAJQTA010000022.1 GCA_905618895.1 uncultured Candidatus Pelagibacter sp. | reverse complement strand
GGTTGATATAGTTACAAAAGAAATTGACAACAATACTTGGACTAAGTCTGTAAAACACTATCTTAATTTTTTGATTTCTAAAAATAATTTAGGTATTATTTACAATGAGATAGATAAAATAACCAATGAAGGTGCTTGGATTTTTTGTGTACATGATTTAAACCATTATGAAACATGGTTTTCTTCAGAAATATCGCCAGAAGGATTTTATTATGTTAGAGATGAAATTGAAAACCCCATAGCTCTCAAAATAAACTGTAAACTACCTAATAACCTTGTGATTCAAAAGGTTCATAAATTGAATAGATTAGATATAATTTTAACTTCAGTTAAATAAAAACTATAAATTGTATAAATGAGTCAAAAAAAAATAAATAAACGAATATTAATTACAGGTGCTTCTGGCTATATAGGAAGTTGTCTCAATAATTTTTTTAATAAAGACTCATTAATTTATTGTCTAGATAAAAAACACCCCAATACCTGGACTAAAATTAATAAAAAAAAATTTTATATTTGTGATCTTTTAAATAAAAAAAAACTAACAAAAGTTATTAAGAATATTATGCCTGATGTAGTAATTCATTTTGCAGCAACATCTACTGTAAATGAAAAAATTCCCTATAGTAAATATTATCAAAATAATGTTGTAGCAACAAAAAATTTAATTGAAGTAATGAACGAGCTTAAAATAAAAAAGATTATTTACTCTAGCACAGCTGCGGTTTACGATAGGAAAGTAAGACGAATTATTGAAAAAGATAAATTAAACCCAATCAGTAAATATGGTAAATCAAAACTAAAAGCAGAAGAAATAATAAAAAGAAATAAAAAAATTAAGCATATTATTCTTCGTTTTTTTAATGTTTCATCTTCAATTCCAAAACCTCTAATAGGTGAATATCACAATCCTGAAACACATTTAATTCCTATCGCAGTCTCAAATGCAATTCAAAATAGAGCTATTAATTTGTTTGGTAATGATTACGAGACTAAAGACGGTACATGCATTAGAGATTACATTCATATTAAAGATATTTGCTTGGCAATTAAAAAATCAATTATGTATTTGGAAAAAAAAACCCTTAAAAGTTTAATTCTTAATATTGGTAATGGAAAAGGAATTTCAAACAAAGAAATTGTATTTAGTTTAAAGAAAATTTTAAAGAAAACAATTAATATAAGATTTTTAAAAAGAAGAAAGGGTGATCAAGCATTTTTAGTTTGCGATATTAAAAAAGCTAAAAAATTCATAAAATGGATTCCAGTAAACTCTACAACGAGTAAAATATTAAAAGATGAAATTAATTGGACTAAATTTTTAGAAAAAAGATTCATTAAGAGAAAAATAATGCATGTACAAAAATAAAAAAATTATTTTATTTGCTTTTGCAACATCAGATTTAAAAAGAAGTATTAAACGATTAAATGATCAAGCAATAAACTCTAATTATTATAGTGAAATAAAAATTATGACACCAAATAATTTTAGCAACAATGAAAAGCTTAAAATGGATCACTTACTTAAAAATGGAAAAAAACGTGGTTATTGTTATTGGTTTTGGAAACCTTTGATTTTGTCTAAAATTATGAAGGAAATACAAAATGGAGACATTATTCACTATGTGGATATAGGTTGTCATATTAATAAATCAAAATCAAATAGGTTTTATGAGTATTTAGATTTTTTAATAGATACAAATAAATGGTTATTAGCTTTTCAGTATCATACAGATAATAATAAATTTTTAGATTCAATTGATTTTCCACACAGAGAAGAATTCAAATATACAAAAGGAGATTTATTAAGTTATTTTGAATGCATTAATGAAAAAAAAATAACACATTCTCCTCAATTTTGGGCAGGATCTTTTTTTATTAAAAAAGATACTCAATCAGAAAAATTTATAGAAAAATGGATTAATGTTTTTGAAACAAGATTTGACTTGATAGATGACACGCCTTCAATTACTAAAAATTTCCCAGGATTTTTAGAGCATAGGCATGATCAAAGTGTTTTTTCTTTATTGTGTAAGAAATTTTTTATAGAATCTCTGTCGGCCTACGAATGTGACTGGGGGGAAAAAAATAAACTAAAAACTTGGGATCATATTTTGG
>CAJQTA010000021.1 GCA_905618895.1 uncultured Candidatus Pelagibacter sp. | reverse complement strand
ATTTTTAAGTCAAATAAAGTTGATAACAAATTATTAAAAATGATTGAAAATTTTAAAGACAAAAAAATTCCAATAATGCCAATTAAAGCAAATATTTTAATGGTAAAATATAATATTTCAGAAGGTAAAGAATTAGGAAAAAAAATAAAAATGATTGAAGAAGTTTGGAGTAATAATAACTTTCAAATTTCGGAGAAAGAAGTTCAAAAAATAATAAATAATTAAACGTATTTAACGTCTTTAATTTCAAAGTTTTTCACTCCAGCTGGAGTGATAATTTCCACTAGGTCATTTTTATTTTTCCCAATTAAACCTTTTCCAATCGGTGATTGAAAGTATATTAGCTTTTTTTTCAAATCTGCCTCGTCTTTTCCAACAATTTTGTAGCTAATTTTTTCACTCGTATCTAAATTTTCCAAATAAACTGTAGAACCAAAAATAACTTTCCCCTCATTGCTTATTTTTGTAACATCAATTACATTTGCACGAGCAATAATATCATTAATCTCAGTTATTCTTCCTTCACTATGTGACTGCTCTTCTTTTGCCGCGTGATATTCTGCATTTTCTTTTAAATCACCATGTGACCTCGCCTCAGCAATAGCCGCAACTATTTGTGGACGTTTTTTTTCTTTCAAAAAAATTAATTCTTTTTTTAATTTTTCTAAACTCTCAAGTGTAATTGGTTCTTTATCCATATTAATCCCATTTTGCTATAGGAGGCAGTGACATTAAAATTCCCTCTGTATTACCACCTGTTTGTAGTCCAAATTTTGTTCCTCTATCATAAAGTAAATTAAATTCAGCGTATCTACCTCTTTTAATATATTGTAAGTTTTTTTCTTTTGTAGTCCATTTCTTTTTATATTTTTTATTTATTATTGAATTAAATATCATTTTAAAAGTTACTCCAAGATCACAAACAAATTTAAAATTTTTCTGCCAATCGTTTTTTTGATAATCAAAAAAAATACCTCCAATGCCCCTCGTTTCTTCCCTGTGAGGAAGATAAAAGTACTCATCACACCATTTCTTATATTTTTTGTAATAGCCTTTATTATGTCTGTCACACATTTTTTTTAATTCATAGTGAAGTAAATCTTTTTCTTTAAGATCCTTGATGCATGGAGTGACATCCATTCCACCACCAAACCAGCCATGTGTAGTATAAATAAACCTGGTATTAAAATGAATGGCTGGAATATGAGGGTTATTCATATGCATAACAATAGAAATCCCAGATGCCCAAAAGCTTGGGTTTTTATTTGCCCCAGGAATATTCTTTTTCATTTCATTTGAAAATTTCCCATATACTTCAGAAAAATTTACTCCCACTTTTTCAAAAATTTTACCACTTTTTAAAATTCTAAATTCACCACCACCCTCATCTTTAATTTTATTTTTAGTCCATACTTTTGACTTAAATTTTTTTTTATTATTTTCTAATTTTTCAATGTCATTACAGATAGCATTCTGCAATAGCTTAAACCAATTGCGCGAGATTCTTTTTTTTATTTCTTTATCCATTATTTATAAAGCCAGTTTGTTTTAAATTTTCTGAAAGAGTTATAGCAACTGAAGTCGCTATGTTTAAAGATCTTTTATTATTAACCATAGGTATTTTTAATTTATATTTTATTAAATCATGAATATCTCTAGGCACGCCAGCACTTTCTCTTCCAAACAACAATGTATCATCACTTTTAAATTTAAAATTTACATATGATGTAGATGACTTGGTTGTCATTAGAATTATTCTTTGATCTTTCTTTGATTGAAAAAATTCATCTGAACTGTTGTAAAATTTTATCATTTTTTCATCTATATAATCCATGACTACTCGTTTAAACCTTTTATCACTAAATAAGAATCCGCATGGCTCTATAATCTCTAAATCAGCACCAAGACAAGAGCAAGTTCTTATAATTGCAGCAGTGTTTTGGGGTATATCTGGTTCATACAGGGCTATTTTAGGTCTTAAATTCATGCTTTATGTGTCATTGTTTCTATAGAAAAAAATGTTTTTTATTATATGAAATCATATACTAGATAAGAATAAACAAATAAATTAAAGATGTCTGAAAAAAAAATCGAGAGAAGAGAGTTTCTTTTTACAGCTTCGTACGCAGTCGGGGCAGTAGGGGTAGGAGCAGTAGTTTGGCCGTTAGTTGACCAAATGAATCCAGATGCATCAGTTAAAGCTCTAGCAAGCACAGAAGTTGATGTTAGTACACTAGAACCTGGAAAGGCTATTACTGTGCTTTGGAGAGGAAAACCAGTTTTTATAAAGAGAAGAACAACTGAAGAAATAGCAGAAGCGAGATCTGTTAAAATGGAAGATTTAAAAGATCCACAGAAAGATGAGGATAGAGTAAAAGACCCTGAGTGGCTTGTGATGGTTGGTGTGTGTACTCATTTAGGGTGCGTGCCATTAAATGATAAAGGTGATTATAATGGATGGTTTTGTCCATGTCATGGATCTCATTATGATACATCAGGAAGAATAAGAAAAGGACCTGCTCCTACAAATATGGAAGTTCCAAAATATGAATTCGTAAACAGCAATACAATTAAAATTGGGTAATTATAAACTATGAGTGATCACGAGTACGTTCCTAAATCAAAATTTGGAAAATGGTTCAATGATAGACTTCCTCTATTATCACTTGCAAGCCATTTAACTGATTATCCAACACCTAAAAATTTAAATTATTGGTGGACTTTTGGAGGAATATTAACTTTTTGTTTAATTACACAAATCGTTACTGGTTTAACTTTGGCGATGCACTACATAGCTCATGCAGATTTAGCTTTTGAAAGTGTTGAGCACATTATGAGAGATGTGAATTATGGATGGCTGATAAGATATATTCATGCAAATGGTGCTTCAATGTTTTTCTTAGCAGTTTATATTCATATTTTTAGATCATTATTTTATGGCTCTTATAAGTCTCCTCGAGAAATAATTTGGATTATAGGAATAATGATTTATCTTTTAATGATGGCTGCTGCTTTTATGGGCTATGTTCTTCCATGGGGCCAAATGAGCTTTTGGGGAGCTACTGTTATTACAAATCTTTTTAGCGCTATACCTTTGGTTGGAGTAGGAATAGTAGAGTGGTTGTGGGGAGGGTACTCCGTAGACAACCCAACATTGACTAGATTTTTTACACTTCATTATTTAATACCATTTTTAATTTTAGGTTTAGTAGTTCTTCATATTTGGGCACTTCATGTACCAGGAAATAATAATCCCATTGGAATTGATGTTAAAAAACCTTCAAAAGATACCGTACCATTTCACCCATATATAGTCATCAAAGATGCATTTGCTTTATTAATGTTTATGATTGTGTTTGCATTTTTTGTATTTTATTCACCAAATATTTTAGGACACGCTGATAATTATATCGAAGCAAATCCAATGGTTACACCAGCTCACATTGTTCCAGAATGGTATTTATTACCTTTCTACGCAATTTTAAGATCTGTCCCAGATAAATTAATGGGAGTAGTAGCAATGCTATCAGCAATTTTAATTTTAGCAGCCTTACCATGGCTTGATACCTCAAAAATTAGGTCCGCTGTATTTAGACCCTTGTATAAACAGTTTTATTGGATACTTGTAGTTGATGTGCTTATACTTGGCTATGTAGGGGCAATGCCAGCCGAAGGTTTATACTTATTAGTTGCTAGGGTTGCTACAGCTTATTATTTTATACACTTCCTGATAATTCTTCCAATTTTAGGTTTTAAAGAAAAAACTATACCATTACCCCTAACCATTACAGAGCCAGTTCTTGGAGGCTTTCCAGATCCAATAGCTGTAAAAAAAAATGAAAGCTTGAATTAATATAGTGAAAAATATTTTTCAAATAATATATATAACCATTTTATTACTAGTTGGAACCTATCAAGTTAATGCTGAAGAAAAAATTGATCTATTAAAAGTAGATTGGAGTTTCAAGGGCTTATTTGGAAAATTTGACCGATCATCATTACAAAGAGGATATCAAGTCTATTCAGAAGTATGCTCGGGATGTCACTCAATGAAATATTTAAGTTATAGAAATTTAAGTGAAAAGGGTGGGCCTGAATTTTCTGTAGCAGAAGCAACAGCTATTGCAGCTAATTATGAAGTTACAGATGGACCTAACTCTGATGGAGAAATGTTCTTAAGACCAGCAAAACCATCTGATAAATTTGTTAAACCATACGATAATATAAAAGCAGCACAAGCAGCAAATGGTGGGGCCTATCCACCAGACATGTCAGTTTTGATAAAAGCTAGAAGTGGTGGAGCAAATTATATATATTCTGTTCTTCTAGGCTATGAAGATCCACCAATTGGAGTAACAATAGATGATGGTGTTTACTACAATAAATATATGTATGGAAATAATATCAAAATGTCTAAACCGTTAATAGAGGATGCCGTTGAATATAGTGATGGAACTAAAGCTACAGAAGAGCAAATGGCAAAAGATGTAACAACATTTTTAATGTGGGCTGCTGAACCTCATTTAGAAGCCAGGCATAAAATGGGATTTAAAGCTATTTTATATTTGATTATTTTAACTATTCTAGTTTATTTTAGTATGAAGAAAATCTGGTCACGTGTTGAATCTGAAGTTTAATATATCACCATCTTTAACAACATAATCTTTTCCTTCAAGCCTCATCTTTCCATTAGTTTTTGAATTTACCCACCCTTCGTTAGCTATAAAATCCTCATAAGCAATTGTTTCTGCTCTTATAAAGCCCTTCTCAAAGTCAGTATGAATTTCTCCAGCAGCTCTTGGCGCTGTACAATTTTTTTGTATTGTCCAAGCTCTAGTTTCTTCAGGTCCAGAAGTAAAGTAAGTATCTAACTCTAAAATATTATAGCCTTTTTGAATTAACATATTTAAACCAGTTTTTTTTAAACCAATCATTTCCATGTAATTTTTTTTTTCTTCATTTTCTAATTGATTGATTTGATTTTCAATGTCAGCTGAAACTATTAATGTATTTTTTTCACCAAATTTTTTAATAAAAGTTTCTGTGTAATTATTTCCACTCTGGACACTTGCTTCATCTACATTGCAAACAAAAATTTTAGGTTTTATAGATAATAAATTACTTTGATTTACTATTCTTTTTTCAAACTTATCATAAAGAATTTGAATATCCTTAGAGTTATTTATACAATCTAATGCTATTTCTAATATTTTTAACTGTTCCTCATCCACATTCTTTTTATTATTTTTTTCTAATCTTTTTTGAATAGATTCTAAGTCTGCTAGCATCATTTCTGTCTCAATAATCTCTAAATCTCTTATTGGATCTACAGTTGGGTTTACATTTTGAATATCAGCAGAATCAAAACATCTGATCATATGAATTATTGCATCAACTTCTCTTATGTGAGATAAAAATTTATTTCCCAGCCCTTCACCTTTTGATGCCCCCTCTACGAGACCTGCAATATCTACAAAAGATATTGTTGTATTTATTTTTTTTTTAGATTTTGATATTTCAACTAACTTTTCTAATCTTTCATCTGGAACAGGAACAACACCTATATTTGGATCAATAGTGCAAAAAGGAAAGTTAGCAGCTTGTGCTTTACTAGAATTTGTTAATGCGTTGAATAATGTTGATTTACCAACATTAGGCAGACCAACTATTCCACATTTAAAACTCATCTACTTATTATTTACAGTGCTTGAAAAAAGATCTAATTTTTTATCAATTAAAATTGGAATTGAATTGATAATATTATCAGTAATATTTTTTAATTCCAACATTTCATCTTCATCAAAATTTTTTAGTACATGATCATGTGCGTCCACTTTTATATTCGGTTTGCCAATTCCTATTCTTACTCTAGAATAATCTTTGCCTATAAATTTATCTATTGATTCAATTCCATTATGCCCCGCACTTGATCCGCCAAATTTTGCTTTTACTTTTCCAAAGTCAATATCCAAATCATCATGGAACACTATTATGTTGCTAGCATCGATCTTAAAATATTCTATTAATTCACGTATACAAATTCCTGAGTTGTTCATAAAAGTTAAAGGCTTGATTGCATAAACTTTTTGACTACTTATGTTACCAGTAGTTAATAATCCTTTAAATTTTGGTTTTTGTTTTGATAGTCCAAATTTTTGATTTACTGCATCAATTATCTTAAAGCCAATGTTATGTCTGTTATTTTCACTGTCTGGGGTTGGATTTCCTAAACCTACAAGTAGAAGCATAATTTTTTAAAATCTTGTCTGTAGACTTTCACAGTAATTTGATTATTTTTTTTCAGTAGGTGCTTTTTTTTCTTCGCCTTCTTTTTTATCACCTTCAGCTGCTGCTGTAGCTCCTTCTGCTCCTTCAGCCACAACTTCTGCTCCTTCTGCTCCAGCTTCAGCTTCTACTGGTTTTTCCGGCTCTTTCATAACTGTAGGTGCCGCCAGTGTAGCTATTACAAAATCTCTTCCTTGAATAGTTGGCACTACATCTTTCTCTAATTTTACAGAGGATATTTTAAAACTTTCTCCAATATCAACTCCATCAAGATCAATTGTTATTCCTTCTGGAATTTTTTCACTAGGACATTTTAACTCAATTTTTCTTCTAACTATATTCAGTACACCACCTCTTTTTAGACCTGGTGATTTTTCCTGATTTATAAATTGAACTGGCACTTCTATTTTAATTTTAACACCATCAATAACTCTTAAAAAGTCTACGTGAGTAGGTTCATCTGATACAACATTATATTTAATTTCTTTAGGTAAAACATTTTGAGGTTTACCATCAACATTTAGGGTAATAATATTAGATAAAAAATTTTCATTATTTATTAAGACTTTAAGAGTTTTTTTTGATAATGAAATTTTTTCGTTTTGGTTGCCACCACCATAGATTATTGCTGGAACATTTCCACTCAATCTAAGAGATCTTACATCTCCTTTTGATTTTGTATTTCTAATGCTTGCTTCTAGTAAATTCATAAAAACAAGGGTTTCTAGCCTATGTTCTACAATAACTCAAGATAATTATTTAAATAGATCAGATACTGATGTTGAGTTGGATATTCTTTTAATGGCCTCACCCATTAAGCTCGATATTGGCAAAACTTCAATATTTTTAGCTTTCTTAATTTTTTCCTGATTATCAATAGTATCAGTTATTACTAAATTTTTAATAATTGATTTTTTAATTTTATCAACCGCTTCTCCAGTTAGTACACCGTGAGTGATATAAACATAAACTTCTTTTGCACCTCTGTCTTTCAATGCTTTTGCAGAATTCACTATGGTTCCACCTGAATCAATTATATCGTCCACTATAATGCATGTCTTACCCTTTACATTACCTATTACGTTCATAACTTGAGATTGCCCAGGTTTTGGTCTTCTTTTATCGACAATAGCTAGGCCAACATTTAAAGTTTTTCCAAGAGCTCTTGCTCTTTCAGTTCCACCAACATCTGGTGCAACACAAATTATATTCTTACTTTTTATGTTTTTTTTTACATGTCGCGCAAAAATAGGAGTGGCAAATAAGTTATCTACTGGTATATCAAAAAAACCTTGAATTTGCCCCGCATGCAAGTCAACAGTTACAACTCGGTCAGCTCCAGCTTTAGTAATTAGGTTAGATACAAGTTTAGCTGATATTGAAGTTCTTGGCGCTACTTTCCGGTCTTGCCTTGCATAACCAAAGTATGGAATAACTGCAGTAATATTTTTTGCGGACGACCTTTTCAATGCATCAATACAAAGTAATAATTCCATCAAATTGTCATTAGCAGGAGAAGAAATAGATTGAATTATGTAAATACTATTTCCTCTAATATTTTCATTAATTTCTATATAGATTTCACCATCAGAAAATTTTCTAATGCTGGAGTTTATAAGCTTAGATTTTAAATATTTTGCAATTTTTTTACTTAAAGCTTTATTGCTATTTCCAGATAGTAATTTCATGTGAATAACTTAATTAATCATAATTATTGAGATATT
>CAJQTA010000020.1 GCA_905618895.1 uncultured Candidatus Pelagibacter sp. | reverse complement strand
AGCCCCCCTTATAACTTAAAATTAATTAGTAACAAAAAAATTGAAGTAGTTGCACGAGACAATTCTGGCAATGCTACAATCTATAGGACAAAGATTACAGTAACATTCACTTTAGAGCATGAGGGTAAAATCTTTAAACAAAAAAAGTTTAGTTCAAATTTTTCATATAATAACATATTAAATAGCTTTGATCTATCACAGTATCAAAAAACTATTGAAGAAAACTTAATTAATAAAATTGTTGAAGAAATTATAATTTTTATAAATATATAATAAATGATAATCAAGTCTTTCGAATTAGACAAAATAGACTTAAATGATAAGCAATTTTTTTTATTATATGGTGAAAATCAGGGCCATAAAAACGAATTAATACAAAAAAAATTTAAAAAAGATTTAAAAAATATCTATAATTATGAAGAAAGTGAAGTACTTAATAACGAGGAAGATTTCTTTAATAACATTTTATCAGGATCATTTTTTGAAAATGAAAAACTAATTATAATCACAAGAGCAAGTGATAAAATTAAAAATATAATGGAAGAAATAATTGAAAAAAAAATTAATGATTTAACTATAGTTTTGAATGCAAATATTTTAGAAAAAAAATCAAAACTAAGAAATTTTTTTGAAAAAAATAAAAAGACAATTTGTGTACCTTTTTATGCAGATAATCATCAAACATTATTGTTTATAGCAAATAATTTTTTCAAAGCAAACAAGGTGTTAATTTCACAAGAAGCTATAAATTTAATAGTTGAAAGATCTCGGGGAGATAGGCAAAATTTAAATAACGAACTGGAAAAAGTAAAAAATTTTTCCAACAACAAAACAAAAATTGAAATAAAAGATTTGTTAAAAATTACTAATTTAGCAGAAAATTATGATGCATCAGAATTGATTGATAGTTGTCTTGCAAAAAATAAAAAAAAAACAATTAATATTTTAAATGAAAATAATTATACTTTAGAAGATTGTATTCTTATAATTAGAACTTTTTTAATAAAATCTAAAAGACTTTTAAAATTATACCAAGAGTTAAAAAATAAAAAAAATATTGATGATACAATTGCATCATTTAAACCTCCTATTTTTTGGAAAGATAAAGAAATTGTAAAACAACAATCTAAAGTGTGGACATATGCCAGCATTAAAAAATTAGTATTTAGAATTAGTGAAATAGAGCTCTTAATTAAAAAAAACTCACATAATTCAATTAATATTTTGTCTGATTTTATAATAGAACAGACAATTTCATCTAATAATTAGATTTTATAATGTCAATAATCTTGGTTAATTGATCAATATCTTTATATTCAAATAAAATTGATCCTGAATTGTTTTTTTTGTTTTTAATCAAAACGTTAAGTCCTATTTTGTCAGCAATTGAATTCTCAAGAGATTGCATATTGGGATCTTTTAATTTTTTTAATGATTGCTTTTTAATTTTAAAAATTTTTACAAATCTTTCGGCTTGTCTAACTGAGAGATTTTTTTCTATAATTTTTTTTGCTACAAACACTGAATTTTCTAGGCCAACTAAAATTTTAGCGTGCCCAGCTGTTATTTTTTTTAGCTCTAATAATTTTAGCACTTCTTCAGGCAGACTTAAAAGTCTTAAGCAATTGGTAATATGACTTCTGCTCTTACCAATAAATTTTGCTACTTTTTCCTGATCATAAGAGAAATCATTTATTAAGCGTTTATAGGCTTGTGCTTCTTCAATCGCATTTAAATCATTTCTTTGAACGTTTTCAACAATTGCGAATTCTAAAGATTTTAAATCATCAACTTCTGTAATAACAACTGGCACCTCATGTAGCCCTGCCCTTTGAGCCGCTAGCCATCTTCTCTCTCCCGCTATTATTTCATGTTTAGATTTATCTTCTTTTGACTTTCTAACTATTATCGGCTGTATGATTCCACGCTCTTTAATAGAATTTGTTAGTTCTTCTAATTTTTCTTCGTCAAATAATTTTCTCGGTTGATATTTACTACGAACCAAGTCGCTTATTAATAGTTTATTTATATTTATTTCTGTTTTTAAATCACCAATTAAAGATGACAAGCCTCTACCTAATCCTTTTTTAATTTTTGTAGAATCCACTACGAATTAACTCTCGTAGTTGATTCTTGTCCCATAAACTCATCTGTGAAATTAAAGTATGATTTGCTACCTGGGCAAGATTTATCATAAATTAAAACTGGCATACCGTGAGATGGTGCTTCGGATAATCTCACATTTCTCGGTATCACGGTTAAATACACTTTCTCATTAAAATAATCTCGTGCTTCTTTTTCAACCTGCGAAGAAAGTTTGTTCCTCTTGTCATACATTGTTAAAAGAATTCCTCTAATTTTTAGTCCTGGGTTTAAGTTAATTTTTATTCTTTCTATTGTTTTCATTAATTGTGTTAAGCCCTCAAGAGCAAAAAATTCTGCCTGAAGTGGAACTAGTAGTGAATCTGATGATACTAATGCCATAACTGTTAACAAGCTCAAGGATGGAGGGCAGTCAATAAGGATATAATCATAATTTGTTCCAGAATCCTTTAAATACGACGCTAATTGCTCCTTTAAAATAAATGCTCTTTTACTATCATTGGCAGTTTCTAACTCTAGTCCTGATAAATCAACATTTGAAGTTATTATGTCTAATCTTTCAAAAATTGTCTTTTTGATAACTTCTGAGATTGATTTAGTTCCATTCAATACACCATAAATTGTTTCACTTGAGTTTTCCATATTTGATAGGCCCAGTCCTGTTGTTGCATTACCTTGTGGATCTAAATCTATTACTAAAATTCTTTTTTCTTGTTGTGACAGTCCTGCTGCTAGATTAATTACTGTTGTTGTTTTCCCAACTCCTCCTTTTTGATTTATTACTGAAATAATCTGCATTTTAATTTAACTCTTTTTTTTTAATATTTTTAATATTTAACAAGAATGAATCTACGCTTGTTAAACTTTTTTTTTCTGAATAATCAAAATCCCAATTTTTCAAATTTTCTTTTAAAGTTTGTTTTCCATTTTTTCCCATAAATAAAATTAAGTTTTTATAACTACAAAATTTTTTTTGTACTAATTCTAAAACCACAGACATGGGTTTAAAGGCTCTTGCCATTATTGTTCCTGATTTTAATTCAGATATTTCAAAAATATCTTTCTGAATTACTTCTGTGTCTAAATTTAATTCTCTTGATACTTCTCTTAAAAATGAACTTTTATGATGACTTTTCTCATATAAATTAACTTTTATTTTTTTCTTTAGATTTTTAAACATTATAGCCATTACTATTCCTGGCATTCCTCCGCCAGTACCTAAATCAGAAGTTGTATCACTATTTAAATCAACAAAATCAATGGCTTGTGCTGAATCTATAACATGTCTTTCTCTAATTATCTCGTTTATAGCTGTTTTTTCACTAATTAAGTTTATTTCTTTATTTTTATCAATTACCATTGATATAAATTTCTCAAAGTCCAAACACGTTTCACGTGAAACATTCAATCTATCTAACAGGGAGTATTTTTTAATAATTTCTTCCATTAAGCTATAAGCTTAATAGACTTTCTTTTTACATGTGACAACAAAATATATACAGCAGCAGGAGTAATTCCATCAATTCTTAGGGCTTGACCCATTGTTTTGGGTTTTATTTGTTTAAATTTAGCTTTTACTTCGTTTGAAAGTCCAGATAGTTGATCATAATTAACTTTATCGGGTATTATTAAATTTTCATCTCTTTTGAAGGCTAAGATATCAGCCTTTTGTTTTTTTAGGTACCCCCGGTAATGTGCATTAATCTCGATTTGCTCATCTATTTCCTTGGTATAATATGGTATATCTGGCCATATTTCCCTAATCTTTTGCATATTAACGGTATTTTGAGTTAGAATTTCATTAGAAGATCTTAAAACACCATCCTTGGCAATCTTAATTCCGGAATCTGCAATTTTACTAGGTGAAATAGATAGATTGTCCATTTTATGTGAAATAAATTTTATTTTAGATGATTTATCTTCAAAAAAATCCTTTCTGAGATCACTGATTAACCCTATTTCTATTCCTTTAGCTGTTAATCTTTCGTCAGCATTGTCTGCTCTTAAGCTCAATCTATACTCTGCTCTTGATGTAAACATTCGATAAGGCTCAGCAACACCTTTAGTAACTAAATCATCTATCATTACACCAATATAAGCATCAGATCTATCAAGTATGAATGGTTCTTTATTCTTAAATGATAGGGCTGCATTTACACCGGCTATAAGGCCCTGAGCAGCGGCCTCTTCATAGCCAGTAGTTCCATTTATTTGACCAGCTAAGTAAAGATTTTGAATTTTTTTCGATTCAAGAGTTAAAAATAATTCTCTTGGATCTATATAGTCATATTCTATAGCGTATCCTGGCCTAATTATTTTTACACTTTCTAAACCACTGATATTGTTACATATTTCTTGTTGAATATCAGCTGGTAGTGATGTTGATATACCATTTGGGTATATTGTGTGATCATTTAGTCCTTCTGGCTCCAAAAAAATTTGGTGACGACTTTTGTCAGCAAATTTTACAATTTTATCTTCTATGGATGGACAATATCTTGGGCCTATACCCTGAATGCTTCCAGAGTACATGGCACTCCTTGATAAATTTTTTTTTATAATCTTGTGCACCTTATCGTTAGTGTATGTCATGCGACACGAGACTTGTTTGTTATAATTTTTTTTAGTCAAGAAAGAAAAGAAGTAAGGATCCTCATCTGCAAATTGTTCCTCTAAGTTTTTGTAATTAATTGTTCGTGAGTCTAACCTTGGAGGTGTGCCTGTCTTAAGTCTTCCAATTTTGAAATTATACTTTTTGAGTTGCTCACTCAAACCTGTTGAGGGCTTCTCATCAAATCTACCGGCTGGAGTCCTTTCGTCACCTATATGTATCAAACCATTTAAAAAAGTGCCTGTGGTGAGTATTAGCTTGTTACATAATACCTTTTTACCAGACTGTGTCTCAAATCCACTTATAGTGTTTTTATTAAAAATAAACTTAATTATAGGGTCAGAAAAAATGCTTAAATTACAATAGTTTACAAGTTTTTCTTGCATATATTTTCGATATAAAAATCTATCTGACTGGGTTCTTGGTCCTCTTACAGCTGGGCCCCTGCTTCTATTTAACAATCTAAATTGTATACCAGACTTATCTGCTACCTCTCCCATCAAACCATCTAAAGCGTCAATCTCTCTAACAAGATGTCCTTTACCTAAGCCACCTATAGCTGGGTTACATGACATCTCACCAATTGTTTCTATCTTATGAGTGAATAGGGCAGTATCAACACCAAGACGTGCAGAAGCAGAAGCCGCCTCGCATCCGGCGTGTCCTCCGCCAACAACTACTACATCAAATGATAGATCTTTTTTCATACTGTAAATTTATATCCGATAAAAATTTTTACAAGACGAGAGTAGAAAATAATGAAATGACTATGAATCATAATCAAAATATAAAAATTTTAAAAAAGAGGTTTTAAAGTTGTTAATAACCCTTGTTTATCAACGATAATTGTCCAAAATAGTCCTAAAAGTGTTATAAAAGACTGTTTTTTTGTTAAAATAAAATTTGTTGATAATAATGACTTATTTAAACAAAAACAGCCTAAATAATAATATTACTTATTTTCCAATGCAAAAATCATTAAAAATGCTGCCTAATATTTCTTCCACATCAACCTTTCCAACTATCATTCCAAGGTGTCTTGTGGCCAAACGAAGGTCTTCGGCCGCTTTATCAAAATCTTCAGCTTGATTTTTTTCTTCAAACTTTTGCAGGTAACTTAAGCTTTTTTCAAGATGTTGTCTGTGTCTTTCACGAGTAATCAAAATATCATTACTGGTAATAAATTTATTTTTTAGTTTATCTTTTATTTTTAAAATTAAACCATCAACGTTGAGATTATCTTTTACTGAAATTAAAATGTGATTAAGATTTTTAATCTCAAAATTTAGATCATTGTTTAAAAGATCTGATTTATTTATAACAAGGATTGCACTTTCATCCATCATATCTTTCAAAACTCCTTTAAAATCAAGGGTTTTAGCGTCTATTACGATAAGTTTTAAGTCAGCATCATCTGCTTTTTTCAATGCTAGTTTTATCCCTTTTTTTTCTATTTCATTTTTAGATTCTCTAATTCCAGCGGTATCAGAAACTACTACGGGATAACCATCAATAACTAAATGGATTTCAATTACATCTCTAGTAGTTCCGGCTATTTCTGAAACAATTGCAGCATCTTTATTTGAAAGATGATTTAACAAGCTTGATTTACCAGCATTGGTAGGGCCTATGATCGCAATTTTAAAACCTTCTCGAATTCTTTCTCCAACTCTTTGATCTTCTAAAATTTTTTTTATATTTAAAATTACTTCATTAGAAATTTTTTTAATATTTTTTAAAATATCTTCAGGCAGATCTTCATCTGGAAAATCTATTTTTGCTTCAACGTGTGATAAAATTTTTAAAAGTTTTTCTCTTAGTTCATTAAATTTATCAGCAGACTTTCCATTCATAATTTTTATTGCTTGTTGTCTTTGAATTTCAGTTTCTGCCGAAATTAAATCAGCAATACTTTCTGCCTTGAGTAAATTTATTTTTCCATTTTGAAATGCTAGCTTTGTGAACTCACCGGGTTCAGCTAAACGACAATTCTCAACCTCTGAAATAGAAGCGTGTAAGGCATCAATTACTGCTTTGCTTCCATGTATATGGAATTCGACCATATCTTCACCTGTGTAGCTCTTGGGCCCATTAAACCACAGTATTATGCCCTCATCTATAAGCTCAGAAGTGTTGATTTTATTAATTTTTCTGAGTGTTGCTAATCTTGGGCTTGGCGGATCTTTACCTGTTAATAGTTTTACCACCCTTGCAGCTTCTTTGCCTGAAACTCTAACAATAGCTACTCCAGAAATTCCTGGTCCAGTAGATAAAGCATAAATCGTCATACAAATACTATAACTTGGATTTTGTATGTCTGTAAAACTTTAATTAAACTAAATATTTTACCAGTTAATTTTACCCTCTTTATTTACAACAAAATTTATTGCAAAATTTTTTTATAATTTCAAAGGGTAAAAACAGTTACTATGATAGTTTGATTAGCGTCTTACCCAAAGAGTGTGAATACTTGGATTGGGGCCATGATTTCTTCAATATTATACTCTAAAGATGGCAAACACTTTTTTGATCGGTTGGATTATATTGGTTAAGCTGGCTTATTCATCGAGCTAAAGAAATCTGCATTACTTTTTGTTTCTTTAAGTTTTGTATTAATAAATTCAATTGCGTCCATGGTTCCCATGGGACTGATAATTCTTCTTAGCACATTCATTTTCGAAAGATCGTCTTTATCAAATAAAAGCTCTTCTCTTCTTGTTCCAGATTTGGTGATATCAATTGCTGGGTAAATTCTTTTCTCTGCAATCTTTCTATCAAGAACGGTTTCACTATTTCCTGTTCCTTTGAACTCTTCAAAAATAACTTCGTCCATTCTAGACCCTGTATCAATTAAAGCTGTTGAGATAATTGTTAGAGATCCACCTTCTTCAATGTTTCTTGCGGCACCAAAAAATCTTTTTGGTTTTTGTAATGCATTTGCATCCACACCACCTGTTAAAACTTTTCCAGAACTTGGGATTACAGCATTATAAGCTCTTCCTAATCTTGTAATTGAATCCAATAAAATTACTACATCTTTTTTATGTTCTGTTAATCTTTTTGCTTTTTCAATTACCATTTCAGCAACGGCCACATGTCTTGTTGCGGGCTCATCAAATGTAGAACTGATGACCTCTCCTTTAACGGTTCGCTGCATGTCTGTTACTTCTTCTGGTCTTTCATCAATTAATAAAACCATCAAATAACTTTCTGGATAATTTTTAGCGATTGAGTTTGCAATACTTTGTAAAATCATTGTCTTGCCCGCTTTAGGGGGAGAAATAATTATTGATCTTTGACCTTTTCCAATTGGGCTTACAAGGTCAATTAATCTTGGAGTTAAGTCTGGTTTTTTTTCAATCTTAGTTGTCTCAACTTCCATCACCATTTGTTTGTCTGGATACAGCGGGGTTAAGTTATCGAACGCAATTTTATGACGTGCTTTTTCGGGCTCTTCAAAATTTATTTTACTTACTTGTAGTAATGCAAAATACCTTTCTCCTTCTTTAGGGGCTCTAACTGGACCTTCAACTGTGTCACCCGTTCTTAAACCAAATTTTCTTATTTGACTTGGGCTTACATAAATATCATCTGGACCAGGAAGGTAATTTGATTCCATCGCTCTTAAAAAACCAAAACCATCTTGAAGTAATTGTAAAACTCCAGCTCCAGTTATCTCTTCTTTTTCCGCAACCTTTTTTAATATCGCAAACAAAATTTCTTGCTTTCTTAATGTGCTTGCATTCTCAATACCAAGCTTCTCAGCTTGAGAAATTAGTTGTTCTGATGATTTTAGCTTTAATTCTTGAATATTCATTTTTTGGGATTGTCTTTAAGATTTATAAGATAGCTTAAATATATATGCTCTTTAAAGTATTTCAAGTCTAGATAGGCTTAAAAACAACAATAAAAACAATAAAAATAAGCAATATTGTGGGTACTTCGTTAATTATTCTAAAAAACTTAGACGATTTAGTGTTTTGGTCCATTTTAAAATCACTAAGAAGTTTTGATAAATAAAGGTGATAAAAAGTTAACAAAATAACCAACAGCAATTTTAGCTTAATCCAAACGGCGGAAAGAACCTCAAAGCCCAAGGAGGAAATTAAAATTAAGCCAAATATCCAAGCCAAGATCATAGCTGGTGTCATGATATAAAAATATAATTTTCTTTCCATTGTTTTAAATATTAAAGAAGTATTTTTGTCTTTTAAATTTTCGACGTGATAAACAAAAATTCTAGGTAGATACAAAAGTCCAGCCATCCAGGAAATTACCGCAATCAAGTGTAGACTCTTAAATAATAAATAACTATTCATAATTTAAACAAGGACATTTTTTAAAATTAGAGGGACATTGTATCTTTGGTGGGCAAAGGCTCTCGTTCACCTTATGCTCATTTTTTTTAATTATTAATTCTGACATCGCTTTAATAAAATCCTCATTAACACCAAGGGCCGGGACTCTTGTATAATTTTTACATCCATTAGCATCTGCTATTTCTTTGTATTCTATATCAAGCTCAACAAGGGTTTCTGAGTGTTCGGAAACAAACGCGATAGGGACCAAAACAATATGCTTACCTAACTTTGAGTTTTCAATAATTATATCCTCTGTTGATGGTCCAATCCATTTTAATGGGCCAACGCGACTTTGATAACTCAATATCCAATCTAAGTTTATATTATTTAAACTCTCAACTATTTTTTTAACCGATTGTTCTATTTGCCATTGATAGGGGTCTCCTTTTTTAATATTTTTTTCTGGCAAACCGTGGGCAGAAAATATTAATTTATAGTTTTTAAGATCTTTAATTTTTTTTATTATCTCTTTTGTGTGCGCGTTGATAAAATTGTGATCTGTTGGGTAGCAACAAATAGTGCTTGTTTTAATATTATAATTATTTTTTTTACAAACATCTTTCCATTCTTTAATTGAAGATCCCGACGTTGCAGCTGAGTATTGGGGGTAGAGAGGTATTAAAACAATTTCTTCTGGGCCGAATGACTGAACGTCCTTAATCACATCTTTGGCTCTTGGGTTCCAACAGCGCATTACAATGAAACATTTATATTCATCTTTTTCGTGGTTTTGGTTTAATTTTATTTCAAGAGCGCCGGACTGTTCTTTGGTTAATTTTAATATAGGTGATGACCCACCAAGCTCTTCATAAATTTTTTTAGCAACAGGGGCCCTTCTATTAGAGATTAATTTTGCTAAAGGATATCTTAAAAGTGTTGGTAAGTTTAAAATCGCAGGATCATTAAATAAATTAAACAAAAATGGTTCAACATTTTCTATTTTGTCAGGACCGCCAAGATTAAATAAAATAATTGCTTTTTTCATTTAATAATCTTTTACCGTCTTTACCAAATAATCAACCATATCAGGATTCGTTTTTGGTAGAACTCCGTGGCCTAAATTAAAAATATATGGGTGATCTTTAAAAATTTCTAAATATTTCAATGTTTGTTTTTTTAAATTTTCTGTGTCTGTTAATAAAACCTTTGGATCAAGTCCTCCTTGAATGGGTATGTTAATTTCTTTACATATAGATGTAGGATTTACATTATAATCAATATTGACGGCATCAGGCTTAACAACATCACAATAATTTTTATAATTTTTCACTCCTCTTGGGAAACAAATTACTGGTATGCCCAATGACTTTACATAGTCAACCAAGTTTAGCGTTGGAACATAAACATAGTTTGGTAAATCTTTTTCTTCTAATAAGCCTGCCCAACTATCAAAAATTTGAATTACAGATGCTCCGTTTTTAATCTGATGATTAATATGTAACTTTAAAAATTTTTCCAGTATTGTTAGGGTCCTATTAATTAAAAACTCATCTTTAAAAAAATCTTTTATTAATTTTTTTTTTGGTGAATGTTTATTAATCATATAAACTAATAACGTCCATGGTGCGCCAACAAATCCTATCAGATTTTTATTTTTAATTAAATTATTTTCACTTACTTTTTTAATTGATTTATAAACCGGATATAGTTTTTCTATAAAATCTATTTCATCAACTTTAACCATCTCTTCTAAATTTAACAAACCTAATTGTGGACCAAAATCTTTCTTAAATTCTACTTTCTGGTTTAACCCGTAAGGTAACATTAAAATATCTGAAAAAATTATTGCAGCATCTAATTCAAATCTTTTTAAAGGTTGTAGAGTGATTTCTGATGATAAATTTTCATCTAAACATAAATTAATAAAATTCGGATTTAACTTTCTAATTTCCCTAAACTCCGGAAGATACCTACCTGCTTGTCTCATTAACCATATAGGAGAATTGGTTGTCTTTTTATTTATTATGGTATCTTGGATAGGTGTCATAATAATAAGTAAATATTTAATTATAGTATTAGTTATATAGTATGTGAATAATGGTGATTACTTGTTTTTCACAACTTATTCACTAATTATTAACAATTAATAAGTATTATAATTATAGTATAATGTGCAAACTTAAGCTTTATTTAATTTTATTAGATTAAATGTATATTCTAAATTCACATGTTTGTTAATGTTTGTAAAAATGGGGTTTTACAAAGAAAAATATAAAATATTAGAATAATAGGAAATAATAAAAATAATACTTAATTATAAACAATTTATTCATGAATAATACATATCAAATATATCTAATATCAGATTCGACTGGCGAAACTTTAGATAGGGTTTTTTTAGCTATTAAGGCACAATTTAAAAATATTGAGTATGAGGTTAATTCTTGTTTTTTTACAAGAACAGAAAATCAAATTATAAAAATTTTAGACACCGCTAAAAAGAAAAAAAATTCAATAATTTTATATACCATTGTTGATAACAACCTGGCAAAATTTTTAGCAAATAAAAGCGACGAAAAAAAAATTCCTTGTTTTGGAGTGTTGGGAAATTTAATACTTAGCTTTTCAAAACTTCTAAACCAACAAGCCTCACACGTGCCAAGTGGTCAACACGCTCTCAACGAAGAGTACTATGATAGAATAGAGGCCATTCAGTTTACAATGAATCACGACGATGGAAATTTAATTAATGAAATAGACAAAGCAGATTTAATTTTATTGGGAGTTAGTAGAACAAGTAAAACACCCACATCTATTTATTTAGCAAACAAAGGTTTCAAAACATCAAACATTCCTCTTGTTAATGAAAAATCTATACCTGAAATTTTAAAAAGAGAACCAAAACTAGCCTGTGTTATTGGCCTAACAAGTGAGGCAGAAAGATTGGTAGATATAAGAAAAAACAGAATGAGCACGCTTAAAGAAGAAGAAAGCACGAGTTATACTAATATCGAAAAAATTAAAGGTGAGGTTGAAGAGGCCAAAAAAACTTTTAAAAAATATGGCTGGCCAACTATAGACGTTACAAGAAAATCAGTTGAAGAAACCGCTGCATCAATAATTAAGATACACGAAATATATAAGAACAATGATTAATAAAATAATACTTGCGTCAAAGAGCGAGGTAAGAAAAAAAATTCTAAAAGAAAACCAAATTGAATGTGAAGTTGTGCCTTCAAATATCAATGAAGACGCTGTTAAAGAAAGTCTTTTAAAAGAAAAAGCATCACCAGAAATTATTTCAATAAGCTTAGCTGAGCTTAAAGCAAACAAAATAAGCCAAAACAGAAGTGGAGATTTGGTTCTTGGAGCTGATAGCGTCATCGATTTAAAGGGAAAAATCATCTCAAAGCCAAACAATAGAGAGGAAGCTTTTAAAATACTTAATAACCTAAATGGACAAACACATCATCTGATTAGTTCAGTTTGCATTTCTCGAAATGGTTCGATGATATGGAATTATACCGATAAAGCTTCTTTAACAATGAAACAAATGAGTAAAAAGGAACTACAAACTTATTTGGGCAAGATAAGCGATGAGGCACTATATGCTTATAATGTTTATCAAATTGAAGGAGAGGGCAGATCTTTGTTTGCAAAAATAGAAGGTGATGAAGATACGATAATGGGACTGCCTGTTAAAAAAATTAAAGAATATTTAAAAAATTATAAATGAAAAAATATATAGTTATAGGAAATCCAATAGAACACTCGCTATCTCCCAAGATACATAATTTTTGGATTAAAAAAAATAATTTAAATGCAATTTATGAAAAAAAGAAAATTCATGAAACCGATATAGAAAAAATTATTATAGACATTAGAAATGAAAAAATACATGGAGCGAATGTTACGGTTCCATTTAAAAAATCTATAATTCCTTTTTTAGATGAAATGACAGAGTGCGCACAAAAAACACAATCTGTAAATACAGTATATAAAAAAAAAGACAAGATTATAGGCGATAACACTGATATTGGCGGGTTTGAAAGGAGCTTAAAAAATACAAATTTTAATATTAAAAATAAAAAAATACTTATCTTGGGAGCCGGGGGTGTTGCCAGCTCAATTATTGCGGGTTTAAAAAATTTAAGTGCTGCTGAAATTGTGCTTAGCAACAGAACAAGAGAAAAAGCAGAAAATATCAAAAAACTTTATCCAGATTTAAAAATAATAGACTGGGGGGAAATTTCTAGTTTTGATATTATTATAAATGGAACAAGCCTCGGCTTAAAAAAGGAAGATAAGATAGAACTAAACCTAACAAGTGCGTGTAAAGATAAATTATTTTATGATGTAATTTACAATCCGAAGACAACAAATTTTCTTGAAGAGGGTAAAAAATTAGGAAATAAAACTGAAAATGGTGAGATGATGTTTATTTATCAAGCACAATTAGCATTTAAAATTTGGCATAATGTTGTGCCAAAAATAGACGAGGAAACAATTGGTTTATTAAACAAATGATAAGATTAGCAGTTGTTGGTGATATAGGTTCAGGAAAAAGTTATATAGCAAGAAGTTTCGGATTCCCGGTATTTAATGCTGATGATGAAGTTGGTAAATTATATAAAAATAGTAAAGTAATTTTTAAAAAGTTAAAAAAATCATTATCTAAATATATTTACACATTTCCAATAAATAAAAATGAACTTTCGAAGGCTATACTTGCTAATCAAACCAATTTACGTAAAATTGTGAAAATTATTCACCCTGAAATAAAAAAAAAAATGCAAATTTTTCTTAAGAAAAATAAGAAACAAAAAATTGTAATTTTAGATATTCCTCTTTTGTTGGAAAATAAAATAAACAAAAAAGGTGATATTTTAATATTTGTTCAATCGAAAAAATCAGAAATTTTGAAAAGATTAAAAAAAAGGAAAAATTTTAATGCAAGTTTGATAAAAAAATTTAAAAATATTCAACTCATACTTGATTATAAAAAGAAAAAATCTCATTTTATAATAAAAAATAATTTTACTAACGATGGGATTAAAAGAAGTATAAACAGCATTCTGCAAGAAATTTTATAAAATGAATGAAGTAGTACTAGACACAGAAACAACAGGCCTGTCGGCTAAAGAAGGACATAGAATTGTTGAAATTGGATGTGTCGAGCTTGAAAATCTTATCCCAACAAAAAACAAGTTTCATTGTTATTTAAACCCTGAGAGAAAAGTTTCAGAGAAAGCTTTACAGGTGCACGGATATACGAATGAGTTTTTGTCTACACAAAAAAAATTTATAGATGTTGTGGATGATTTTTTAAATTTTATAGAAAATAAAAAATTAATAATTCACAATGCAGAATTTGATTTATCACATTTAAATAATGAGCTTGCAATATTAGGTAAAAAAAAAATTAGTAGTGAAAATGTTGTTGATACACTTGCTTTAGCAAGAGACAAATTTCCTGGTTCCCCAATAAGTCTAGATGCTCTTTGCAAAAGGTATAAGATTGATAATTCTAAAAGAACACAGCATACGGCACTAATCGACTGTGATTTATTATCAAAAGTTTATATTAATCTTTTAGACCAAAAAGAGCCCACACTGAATCTGGAAAATAGGGAAAATGATAAATTAGTAATTGATGCTAATAAAAATAATTTGTATTTTAAGAAAGTAGTTAAACCAACTATTGAAGAAATGAAATTACATAAAAATTATCTAAAAACAAATTTAAAAAAAAATTATTTTAGTTAAATTTTTCGTTATAAAGTTTATTAAAATCTATTTTTTTTTCAAGCTTTACTTCCTCAAAACCCGAGTTGTGTAATAAATTTAAAAATGTTTTTTCTAAATTTGGGTAAATTTTATTTTGTACATCACACAGTATAATTTTTTCTAAATCTTTTTTATCATTTATCTCTTCGTCAATCCTAACTATTGATGCATAAATTATTTCAAAATGTGATTTTTTTTCATTTGGTTCTTTATCTTCAAATTTTAATGTTGTGTTGACCTCAATAAGTTTATTTTTTAAAGCTTTAGAATTAATATCAATGTTTAAATTATATTTTGAAATATTTTCTTTTACAAAAGCATAACTTTGAACATCTGGAGTTTCACTAGACATATCTTTTACAAATTGAGCTAATATCTTAAATTTTTCTGTCATTTTCATCTTTTACATCTTCATATTCACCATTTATATAGTCTTGTTTCTTTTTATTTCGATTCTGTTTATTGGATACTTTCCTTAAAATTAATTTTCTTGTCGGTGGAAAAATAATCAACAAACCAAGTAAATCAGTAGCAAAGCCCGGTAAAATTAAGAGAAGTGCCGCAAAAGCCAGAGCTGCACCAGAGATAATTTCATAAATAGGTAGTTCATTTTTTACAACTTGAGACATACCAGATTTTAGTGTGTTGAAACCCTCATATCTTGCATAAAATATGCCAAAAAAAGCGGTAATAAAAATAAGCATTACAGTATTAAAGGCACCTATTTGAGATCCAACTTTAATAAATAAATAAATCTCAATAGCTGGAATACCTATTATAGCTAATAATAATGTGTTCATTTGTCCATAGTCTAAATTGCTAGTTGTAATTAATCAACATACTAAATATTATTAATTTATGAATTATAGTTTTGAATACATAGATATTATTCTCTTAGCAATGATTGCTGGGTTTATTTTTCTTCGTCTAAGAGGAATACTTGGAAAAAAAACTGGTTTTGAGGGGAAAATACCATCCCAACTTGAGAAAGAGTTTAAAAAATTTAATATTAAACAAAAACCTGTAAGTGAAAATTTTGATAAAGATGCTCAAAAAGATTTTTTAAAGGGTGCAAAAATTGCTTATGAAACAATTATTACAGATTTTAGTGATAGTGATAATAAGCTGATTGCTAGTAAGCCTCTTTTAGGCAAAAAAATTTTCGATCAATTTCAAGAAGCACTTAAAGACAGACAGAGTAAAGGACATCATGCTGAAATAACTTTTATCGGAATAAAATCAGCAACGGTTATGACTCATAAAAATGTAGAAAGTAATTTTGAAGTTACTGTAGATTTTGTTAGTGAAATTATAACCTGTATAAAAGATAAAGAGAAAAAAATAGTTTCTGGAGATAATGAAAAAATTAAAACAGTTTATGATACTTGGGTTTTTTCAAAAGATATAAATTCTTCAAATCCGAACTGGCTATTAATTGATACTATTACATAATTGATTAAGAAAATCTCAGATAAAGATAAAATAGATTGGGAAAATTTTACATCTAATAAGGAAAAAATTCCAAATAAAGATTTTGTTTATCAAAAAAAAATAAGACAAGAAAAAATTAGAAAAATTGATCTTCACGGCTATACTCTTGAAGAAGCAAATAAATCTGTTGAAGATTTTATTGAAAAATGCTTTGGCGATAGTGTTACTAAAATTATTGTAATTACGGGCAAGGGATTAAGATCTAAAAATATTGCAAACCCCTATCTTTCAAAAGATTTAAGCATTTTAAAGTATTCTGTGCCAGAGTTTATCGAATCTAATAATTTTTTAAAGAAAATGATAATCGAAATTGAAGATGCAAAGATCGAAGATGGTGGAAGAGGTGCTTTTTATATTCATCTTAAAAATAAAAATAAATTAAAATAATGAAAACGATTAAAAGGAAATTAAAAATTTTGAGAGATAGGACGATAAAAAAAGAAATAAACAATATAAAAAGAAAAATAGAAATACTAAAAAGAAGACGAGTTAAAAAGAAAATTGATAGCTTTTTTGACTGGATTGAAGGTGCAAAACTAGTTCAACTTGAATCATGCAATGCAAAAGAAGACCCAGTTCGTCCCGAACTCGATATTGTTTTTAGAAGAAGCTATGGACGAAAAATTTATGGCGTTCAATATCAAAAAAAAATATGTGCCATTATGTGCTTTGGTTTTACCAACGATATTCCAAGGAATATTAAAGAATTAGATTTAATGACAAGAGACGCATATTTAAAAAGTGCTCAAAGAGATCAAAATATTGGAAATATTGCAATTGCATATACCGTCTGGTCAAAAAAAAAAGGTGGAGGAAAATTAATTGTAAATGAAGTTTTTAAGATGATTAAAAAATCTAATCATCTAAGTAGATTGATCACTCTTTCTCCCTTAACAGAAATGGCTCGTAAATTTCATTTAAGCAATGGAGCAATTGAACTTCGAGTGAATGAAAAAACAAGGAATTTTGAATATGAGATATAATTTCTAAAGAATAAATTTTGATAAATCTGTATCTTTAACAAGCTCATCTAAATTTTGCTTAACATAATTAGAGTCAATTAAAATTTTTTCACCAGCTCTATCTGTAGCAGTAAAACTAATATCATCTAATATTCTCTCAATTATTGTGTGAAGTCTTCTGGCACCAATATTTTCTACAGTTGCATTAACTTCTGAAGCTAAGTTTGCAATTTCGTCTATTCCATCATTTGAAAATTCTAAATCTACATTTTCAGTTTTTAAAAGGGCGACGTACTGTTTAATTAAACTATAATCTGGTTCTTTAAGAATTCTTTTAAAATCATCACTTGTTAAAGCTTCAAGCTCAACTCTTATAGGAAGTCTTCCCTGTAGTTCTGGCAGTAGATCAGATGGTTTTGCAAGTTGAAAAGCGCCCGATGCAATAAATAAGATATGATCAGTTTTAATTGGACCATATTTTGTACTCACAGTTGTTCCTTCGATTAAAGGAAGTAAATCTCTTTGAACTCCTTCTCTAGAAACATCTCCTCCAGCTCTATCTGTTCTTCCTGAAATTTTGTCTATTTCGTCTAAAAAAACTATCCCATTATTTTCTGTAGAATCTTTTGCTGATTTAATAATTTTGTCTTCTTCTATTAATTTATCCGCTTCATCATTAATCAAAATTTCATGAGATTCTTTGACAGTCATTTTCTTCTTTTTTTCTTTATTACCAACACTCTTTCCAAGCATCTCACTAATATTTATCATGCCAATATTGGCACCGGGCATTCCTGGAACCTCAAAAGAAGGTATTGAACCCCCATCATTTATAGAAACTTCAATTTCGTTATTATCTAAATCACCATCTCTTAGTCTTTTTCTAAAGCTTTCTCTAGTAGCGAGACTTGCTTTTTTTCCAACCAAAGCGTCAAGAACTTTTTCTTCTGCAAGTTTTTGAGCCTTTGTGTGTACTTCTTTTCTTTTTTTAACTTTTTCCATTGCTATGGCAATTTCTAATAAGTCTCTTATAATCTGCTCAACATCCCTACCAACATAACCAACCTCAGTAAATCTAGTTGCCTCTACTTTCACAAAAGGAGCTTCGGCCAATTTAGATAACCTTCTAGAAATTTCTGTCTTACCAACCCCTGTTGGTCCAATCATTAGAATATTTTTTGGTAAAATTTCATTTTTCATTTCACCTTTCAAAGCCTGCCTTCTCCATCGATTTCTTAAAGCGATAGCAACTGCTTTTTTAGCTTTATTCTGCCCAACTACATACCTATCAAGTTCCGATACAATTTCCCTAGGAGACAAAGAGCTAACTAAAGAACTATCTCTGTCGTCATTTTTTTCTTTTGGGAATGGTGTAACGTTTGAATCTTTCATTAAATTTTTTCAATTTTGATATTGTTGTTTGTAAAAACACAAATCTCAGAAGCAACCTTAATAGCTTTTCTCGCAACTTCTTCGGCGCTTAAATCCGTATCTAATAAAACTTTAGCAGCAGCTAGAGCATAATTCCCGCCAGAACCTATGCCTATAGCATTTCCTTCAGGCTCCAACACATCTCCAGTTCCTGAAATTATATAACTATTTTCTTTATCTCCAATTGCCATTAATGCTTCCAATCTCCTTAGATACTTATCAGTTCGCCAATCTTTGGCTAATTCAACAGCTGCCCTAGGAAGATTGCCAGCATGCTTTTCAAGTTTTGCTTCAAGTCTTTCAAAAAGAGTTAAAGCATCAGCTGTAGAACCAGCAAAACCTGCAATCACATTTCTTTTTTCAATTTTTCTAACTTTTGCTGCAGTGCTTTTTATAACTGTATTACCCATACTGACTTGGCCATCTCCAGCAACCACCACTTCATTATTTTTTCTAATAAGCACTATTGTAGTCATGATTTATAGATGGACACTAATTTTAATACTTCAAGTAGTTGATTCGTAATATTGATATAGTTAAGCAATCTATATATACTTAGTAGACATTATGAGTAGAAAAGGAAAAATTTCTCGAAAAACAAAAGAAACCAGCATTAGTGTTGAGCTGAATATTGATGGTAAGGGCAAGTATAAGATAGATACAGGCATAGGTTTTTTAGATCACATGCTCGAACAACTATCCAAACATTCGCTGATAGACATAAGCTTAAAAGCAAAAGGAGATACTCATATAGATCTTCACCACACAACGGAAGACACTGGAATAGCTATAGGTGAGGCTTTAAAGAAAGCCTTAAAAAATTTTGTGGGTATCCGAAGATACGCCCACGAAATGATTCCAATGGATGAAACATTAACAAGAGTTGCAATTGATATTTCAAATAGACCATACTTAATCTGGAAAGTTAAATTAAAAGTAGAAAGACTTGGAGAGATGGACACTGAGCTTTTTAAAGAATGGTTTCAAGCATTCTCTCAGTCAGCAGGAATAACGCTGCATATGGAAAATATTTATGGAGATAATAGTCATCATATAATTGAATCTTGTTTTAAAGGTTTAGCAAGGTCACTAAGAACGGCTTTAGAAATAGACCCTAGAAATAAAAAGAGTATTCCATCAACTAAAGGCTCATTATAAATTTGATGAATGTCACGATTGTTGACTATAATTCTGGAAATATCAACTCTGTAATAAATTCCTTTAAGGAAGTTGCTAAAGATAAAGTTAATATCAAAGTAACCTCAGATTTAAATAAGATTAAATCAAGCGATAAGGTGGTTTTGCCTGGGCAAGGATCGTTTAAGAGCTGTGTCGATGCACTGAATAGCGTAAATGGCTTAGTAGAGACGCTCAATGAGTTTGCGGTCACTAACAAAAAACCCCTTCTTGGAATTTGTGTTGGTTTGCAGATGTTTGCAGATATTGGTTATGAGGAAATTGAAACAAAAGGTCTTGGTTGGATTTCAGGAAAAGTATCAAAGATCGATAATCAAAATGATAAATTTAAACTTCCACACATTGGTTGGAATGAAATTAGTATTATTAAAGAAAGCAAGATTTTTAAGGATATAAAAGATAAATCACACATGTATTTTTTACACAGCTACGAATTTATTCCAGAAGATAAAAATGTAATTTCTGCAACAACAGACTATTCATCAAATATTGTTTGTTCTGTTGAAAAAGAAAACATTTTTGGAACTCAGTTTCACCCCGAAAAAAGTGATAAAATTGGACTTAAAATAATTAGTAATTTTATAAATTTATAAAATGTTTGAAGAATTTATTACAGATTTTTTTATGTGGTATGTTTATATTCTCCAAGTTATAGGTGGCGCACCAGGAGAGTTTGGATTTGGTTATTACTTAGCAAATATTGTTATATTTGCATTTTTGCAACCAGCTTTAATAATATTATTTTTTATTCTTTGGAGAAAAGAGAAGAGAAAGAACAGCAATAAATGAAAATATTTCCTGCAATAGATATTAAAGACAAGAAATGTGTGAGATTAGTCAAAGGAGATTTTGAAAATAAAACTGAATATGAAATTTCACCAATTGATCAAGCTGGCAAATATAAAGATCATGGTTTTAAAAATTTACACATTGTTGATTTAGATGGGGCTTTAACTGGTGAGATAGTTAACTTGGATATAATTAAAGAAATAGTTCACAGGTATGATTTAAAAATTCAAGTAGGTGGGGGTGTTAGAGCCCTTAATAGCATTCAAAAATATACAGATGTAGGAGTTGAAAAAGTTATTTTAGGAAGTGCAGCCATAAAAGATAAAAAGTTTTTAAAAGAAGCATGTCAAAAATTTCCAAATAAAATTGCATTAGGTTTGGATGCTAAAGATGGATACCTGTCAGTATCAGGATGGACAGAAAATTCTAATCAATTTACTTTAGATTTTTTAAAAGAAATAAATGATTATGGTGCTAGTAGATTAATTTATACTGACATAAACAGAGATGGAACCAAACAAAGCCCCAACTTTGAAGAAACATCAAAAGTTGCTGATACTTCAAACTGTCCAGTGATTATTTCTGGGGGAGTTTCTTCAATTGATGACATTAAAAAAGCAAAGAGTATAAATAACAATATTGAAGGAATTATAGTTGGTAAGGCTATATATGATGGAGACATTAAGTTAGAAGAGCTAGCGAGAGAAATAGATGCTTAAAAATAGAATTATTCCATGTCTTGATGTTAAAAATGGGAGAGTTGTTAAAGGAATTAATTTTGTAGATTTAAAAGATGCTGGTGATCCAGTTGAGCAAGCTAAAATTTATAGCGATGGTGGTGCTGATGAAATTTGTTTTTTAGACATTACTGCCTCAAACGAAAATAGAGATACAATTTATGATGTGGTTGAAAGAACATCTAAGCAGTGCTTTGTACCATTAACAGTTGGAGGAGGAGTTAGGGGAGTTGATGATATTAATAAATTATTAAATTGTGGAGCAGATAAAGTTTCAATCAATACTGCTGCAGTTCAAAATCCTGAAATGATAATTGAAAGTTCAAAAAAATTTGGCTCGCAATGTATTGTTGTTGCGATCGATGCCAAGAAAAAAGAAGACAAATGGGAAATATTTACTCATGGTGGAAGAACTAAAACTGGTATCGATGCTATAAATTTTGCAAAAAAGATGGAAGACAGTGGAGCAGGTGAATTGTTAATTACTTCTATGGATAGAGATGGCACCCAAAAAGGTTATGATATTAAATTAATTTCAGAAATAGAAAAAAATGTAAACATACCCATTATTGCCTCAGGTGGAGTTGGAAATTTAGAACATTTGTTAGAAGGAATAAAATATGGAAAAGCAAGCGCTGTATTAGCAGCCTCAACTTTCCATTATGGAACTTTTTCAATTAAGGAAGCAAAGCAATATTTGGACTCAAAAGGAATTCCTGTTAGAATTTAAACATGTCAGATAATTTAATAAATTTAGTAAAAATAATAAGAGATAGAAAAGATAAAAATGAGGATAAATCCTATACGGCGTCACTTTTGTCTGGTGGACTTGTTGTTTGTACAGATAAGTTGCAGGAAGAATTCGATGAATTGAAAGAAGCCTTAAAATTTAATTCGAACATCGTTAATGAGGCAGCAGATACAATTTATCACCTATTAGTAACTTTAGAAGCCGCAAATATTAAATTTGAAGACGTATTGAAAGAATTGCAAAATAGAAAAAAGCAGTCGGGTATCGAAGAAAAAAATAGCAGATAATGATTTACGATAAAAATAATATTTTTGCAAAAATTTTAAGAAAAGAAATTCCATGCAAAAAAATATTTGAAAATGAACACGTTCTTTCTTTTCACGATATTAACCCACAAAAAAAAATTCATGCAATAGTAATACCAAAGGGAAAATATGTTGATTTAGATGATTTTAACCAGAGGGCAACGGACAAAGAAATAGTTGCCCTAAGTAAAGCCATTACGGAAGTTGCAAAAATATTAAGTATTTCAGCAGGTACCGATAAAGGCTATAGGGCCCTTACAAATTTAAATGAACATGGTGGTCAAGAAGTTCCACATCTTCATTTCCATTTATTTGGAGGTGAAATTGTTGGGAAAATGGTTGAGTGAAAAAAGAAATTTTTAGAAAATATTTAGAAATAAAATCATTAAAAGATTTTAAAGAAGTTAAAAAACCATTAGAAAATTATTTGGTAGTCTTGGTTAATCCAAAAGATTTTCGTTTAAATAAATTTTTTTATAGAAATATAGGTAAAAAACATAAATGGGTTGATAGACTTACTTGGTCAGACCAAAATTGGATTGATTATGTATCTGATAAAAAACTCTATACCTTTGTTATGAAAGATAAAAATGAGTTAGTGGGCTACTTTGAGTTAATATTTTATCAAGATACTAGAGAATCGGAAATTGCGTATCTAGGAATTTTAGAAAATTATTTTGGGAATAGATTGGGTGGATATATATTAAGCGAAGCTATTAAAAAATCATTTACTCTTGGTTCATTAAGAACTTGGGTTCATACCAGTTCGTTAGACCATAAAAACGCATTAAAAAATTATTTAGCAAGGGGTATGAAAATTTTTAAATCTGAAACATTAATTATTTAATCTCTTTTAGGCAAAATAAAAATACGGTCATCTATTTTTTTATTTCTAGAAATTGATGATATAAATGTAATAGTTAAATTTTGATAAATGTCTTCTGTTTGCCAACCAATTAGATTAAATGTTTTTTTGTCAAAAAAAATATTAATCTCATTATTGTTTTCTAATAATGTAAAATTTATATATTTATTGTTTATATCCCTAGGCTTCAAAACATTTATTTTTTCAATAAGATAATTTTTATCTAGCAAGAATTCAAGTGGAGTTTTTTTTAACGGATATAAGTAGTAAGTTCCACTATTTCTATTTTTAATTACTAAAGATTTACCATTAGATACAATAATTTTTTTATTTAAATTTTTATATTCGCAATAAATTTTTTTTGGGTATTTGATTATACAATTACCTTTTTCATTTTTTTTATCTATTGATTGTTTAAAGTTAAAACTTATATTGTTAGTTTGTTCAAGGTTGGTTATTATTTTTTCTTTTGTTGTGGCTTGAACAGAAGTATAAAAAATTAGTATAAAAAAAAATAATAAAAGTCTAAACATTAAAGGACATCTCTTTTACCAACATGATTTGCTTTGCTAACTAATCCCTCTGCCTCCATCATATCAATAATTCTTGCAGCTCTATTATATCCAATTTGTAGTTTTCTTTGTAAAAAGGAAGTGGAAGCCTTGCCTTCTGACCTAATAATATCTAGAGCTGATTGATACAATTCATCTTTATTATCTGAACCAGATAAATTTTCACCAACCTCTTTTTCATCTGCAAAGTTTAAAATTTCATCAATATAATCTGGCTCTGCTTGACTTCTCAAATAATTATTAACTTTTTCAATTTCATTTTCAGAAACAAAAGGAGCATGAATTCTGACAATTCGATTGGCAGAAGACATGTAGAGCATGTCGCCTTTGCCTAATAGTTGTTCTGCACCTTGTTCTCCAAGAATAGTTCTGCTATCTATTTTAGAAGTTACTTGAAATGATATTCTAGTTGGAAAATTTGCCTTAATAGTTCCAGTAATTACGTCAACGCTAGGTCTTTGAGTTGCCATAATTATGTGAATTCCAGCAGCTCTTGCCATTTGAGATAATTTTTGAATGTAATTTTCTATTTCTTTTCCAGCAACTAGCATGAGGTCTGACATTTCATCAACAACAACAACAATGTAAGGCATGGCTAATGTATGCTTAGAATTATATCCATCAATATTTTTGACACCTTTCTTTGTCATAAGCTTATATCTGCTTTCCATTTCTTTCACTACCCACCCCAATACAGACGCTGCTTTTTTTGCCTCTGTAATCACTGGACATAGCAAATGAGGAATACCTCCATAAGTAGATAACTCCAACATCTTAGGGTCAATTAAAATAAATTTACATTTATCAGGTGTGTGGCGGTAAAGCAGAGAAAGTATGATGGTATTAATACAAACCGATTTACCAGAACCAGTGGTGCCTGCAATCAGAAGATGAGGCATTGATGCTAGATCACCAACTACCGGAACCCCAGAAATATTTTTCCCCAATGCTATCGGCAATTTAACATCTTTTTTTGAAAAATCACTATGTGCCAGTATTTCACTCAAATAAACATTTTCCCTAGTAGAATTTGGTATTTCAATACCAATAGTGCTTCTGCCTGGAATTGTTGCAATTCTTGCGGATTCAGAACTGGTATTTCTAGCTATATCATCGGATAAGTTAATTATTTTGGAAACTTTAACACCTGCAGCAGGCTCAAATTCATTTAATGTAACAACAGGACCATGACTCACTTTTTTAATATTTCCACTTACACCAAAGTCTAAAAGAATTTTTTCTAAAAAATCACTTTCAATAAAATCTTCATTACGAAAGTTGGCACGTTCTTTTTTAGACGGTATCTTTAATAGATCTACAGAAGGTAATTTAAATTTTAGTTTATTTGTATTTTGCTTATACTCACTTTTTACAAAT
>CAJQTA010000019.1 GCA_905618895.1 uncultured Candidatus Pelagibacter sp. | reverse complement strand
AGAATTATTATTAGCTTTAATGGGAATTGAAACTAATTTTGGAACTTATGTTGGAAAGATGGATATACTTTCTTCATTGGCTACATTGAGTTACGATAAAAGAAGAAGTATTTTTTTTACTAATGAATTGGTTACAATACTACAATTAGTTGAAACTGGAATCATAGATCACAAAATTTTATTTGGTTCATGGGCTGGTGCCTTCGGTAATTTTCAATTTATGCCTACTACAATTAAAAATTATGCTATCGATTATGACTCTAATAATGTTATTGAATTGAAAAACACTGTTGACTCATTTGCCTCAGCAGCAAATTATATAAATAAAATTGGTTGGAATAAAAATGAACCTTGTTTCTTAAAAATTGAATTAAAAAATAACACACCCATAAATTTATTAAATACATCTGCTAAAAAAATTAATAATAAAAAGAAATTTAAGAATTTAAAAAAATACATAGTTAACCCTAATAAGTATAAAATTAATGATGATTTAATAGCCGCAATTATAACTCCAGATAAAGATATTGTGCCAAACTCGGAAAATCTTAAGCCTGCTTATCTAGTTTTTCAAAATTATGAAAAGATATTAGAATGGAATAGATCTTTAAGATTTGCACTGGCTGTATGCACATTAAAAGATAAATTTGCTAATGTATTATAAAAATTTTTTATATATTTCGATTTTTTTATTAATTACAAATTGTACATCTAATGTATTAACAAATGCTAATCTAGATTTGAATATTGACAATATTTACTCGAACAAAGGATTTGCTCTAGTTTATAATGACAATTTATATGAAAAAAAAATTATATCTAAAAAATTAAATTCAAGAAGTTTACAAATTTTCCAGAAAAATCTAAAAAAGAACACCAATGTTAAAATTACTAATATTGCAAATAAAAAAACACTAATTGCTAAAGTTAGTTCAAATGCATTATATCCTTCATTTAACAACTCGGTTATTTCACTTAGAATTGCTACTGAATTAAGTTTAGATTTAGAGAAGCCTTATATTAAGATTACTTCTATACCTGATAATTCAATGTTTATTGCCAAACGTGCGAAAACTTATGATGAAGAAAAACAGGTTGCCAATAAAGCTCCAGTAGATGGTATTAGTATTAATAATCTTAAAATCAAAAAAGAAAAAACAAAAAAAATAGTTAATAATGATTTCTCATATACAATTAAAGTTGCTGATTTCTATTTTAATAAGACAGCTTTGCTTATGATTAATAGAATCAAAAACGAAACTAAGATTGCAAATCCTAAAATCTTAAAAATATCTTCTAATAAATATAGGGTATACTTGGGTCCTTTTGATGACATTAACTCTCTACAAAATTCTTTTAATGATATAAACATATTAAAATTTGAAAATATTGAAATTATTAAAAATGATTAAAACTATTAAAGTGAAACTTTTTATTTTTTCTTTAGCTTTGCTAATATGCACAGAAACCATTGCTGATTTTGATATAAAAGCGCGTACAGCTATACTACAAGATTACTATTCAGGCGAAATTCTTTATGAGAAAGATGCAGATGCATCTATTTATCCGGCATCCTTAACTAAAATTATGACTTCAATAGTTGCTTTCGATTTATTAAAAAAAGGTGAGTTAAATCTAGATGATAAATTTATTATATCTGAAAATGCATGGAGACTTTCAAAAGCTGGGTATTCTTCAATGTTTATTATGGTTAACGATGAAGTTAGTGTTGAAGAACTATTAAAAGGGATAATTATAGCCTCAGGCAATGATGCTTGTGTTGCTTTGGCCGAAGGTATTGCTGGAACGGAAGAAGAATTTGCAATTATGATGACTTCTAAGGCAAATGAAATAGGGATGGAAAACACAAACTTTGCTAACTCATCAGGAATTAATAATGTGGATAATAATTCTACTGTTAGAGATATAATGATTATGTCTAACTATCTAATAAAAACATACCCTAAATATTATGAATATTTTAAAGAAAAAGAATTTACCTGGAATAGAACTGGCGGAGAACCAATAACACAAGGTAACCGAAATCCATTGTTATATAAAAATTTAGGTGCTGATGGAATTAAAACTGGTTATCTTGCTGTTGAAAAATATTCTTTAGCTTCTTCAATATTAAAAAATAATAGAAGACTTATTGCCGTAGGTAGTGGTTTTGAAACAAAAAATTCTAGATCTAGAGAGAGTGCGAAATTACTAACATGGGGAATAACTAATTTTAGCTTAGTTCGGGTTGCTACATCAAAAGAACCTATAGCCAATGTCGAGGTATGGTTGGGAAAAGAAGATTTTTTAAATACTTACATAAATGAGGATGTTTACAAAACAGTCCCTAAGGGCCGCAAAAAATATTTAAAAGTCACGATTAAATATAATGGTCCAGTAGAGGCGCCAATTAAAAAAGATGATATAATTGGTAAGGTTGTAATTACCTATAAGGATAAGTTTGTAAATGAATATGATTTACTTGCATTTCATGATGTAAAAAAAATCAATATGGTCTCTAGACTTTTAAAATCATTTAATTATCTGATATGGGGTGATGTTTAAAAAACCCGTTATTGTATTCGAAGGTATAGAGGCTTCAGGAAAATCTCTTCATATTAATAATGTTGCAAATTATTTAAAAAAAAGAGGGAAAAGATTTATAAAAATTAGAGAACCTGGTGGAAATGATAATTCAGAAAAAATCAGAAAATTAATTTTAAGTAATAAATCAACATTTAACATAAACACCGATTTATTACTTTATTTAGCTGCTAGGAGTGAAAATGTTGATTTGATTAAAAAGAACTACGGTAAAAAAATTATTTTAATTGATAGATTTATCGACTCAACAATTGCTTATCAACATTATGGCATGGGGGTAAATCTTAAATTAATCACTTCAATTAATAATTTTTTGCTCAAGAATATTAAAATTAACTTTACATTTTTAAATCTTGTGAATAAAAAAAATATGTTACTAAGGTTATCTAAAAGAAAAAGTTTGAATAGATATGATAAATTTAATAATAACTTTTACGAAAAAGTACAAAATGGCTTTATTAAGATTTCCCAAAAAAAAAC
>CAJQTA010000018.1 GCA_905618895.1 uncultured Candidatus Pelagibacter sp. | reverse complement strand
AAAAATTTATTAAAGACTTATCGGGTATAAATGATACTAAGAAAAGAATAGGTGGAACAGTTGCCTCTTCTCTCTATTTAATAATGCAAGGGGTTCAAATTTTAAGAATTCATGATGTTAATGAACTAGTGCAAAGTATAAAAGTGTTTAAACAATTAATTAAAAAATAATGGCAAAAAAATATTTTGGAACTGATGGAATAAGAGGAACTGTAAATAGTAAAAATATAAATGGTGATATGTTTTTTAAATTTGGTTTGGCTTCAGGAACATATTTTAAAACTCAAAAAAAAAAAAAACAAATAGCAATAATTGCAAAGGACACTAGATTGTCTGGTTATACTCTAGAGCCAGCTTTAGTTTCTGGACTTGCGTCTGCAGGAATGCATGTTTATACACTTGGGCCTCTACCTACAAATGGCTTAGCCATGTTAACCAAATCTATGAAGGCTAACATGGGAATAATGATCACTGCTTCGCATAATCCATATTACGATAATGGATTAAAGTTATTTGGTCCAGATGGGTTAAAGCTATCTGATAAAATAGAAAAAAAAATAGAAAAACTAATTGATAAAAAAATTGATAAAAATTTATCAAAACCAAAAGAATTAGGAAGAGTTAAAAGATTAGAAGATGGTAATAGAGAATATATAAAGATAATAAAAAAAAATTTTCCTAAAGATTTTAACCTTAGAGGCTTAAGAGTAGTAATTGATTGTGCAAATGGTGCTGGATATAAGGCTGGACCTGAATTATTTAAATCTTTGGGTGCAAAAGTAATTGCAACTGGAATAAAACCAAATGGTTTAAATATTAATAGAAATTGTGGTTCGACATTCCCAAATAAGATTAAATCTATAGTAAAAAAACACAAAGCACATATAGGAATTGCTCTTGATGGTGATGCTGACAGAATTATTATGTGTGATGAATCAGGAAATATAGTCGATGGAGATCAAATAATTGCATCATTGGCAATTAGATGGAGAAATAAAAGAATGTTAAGAGGAGGTGTTGTGGGTACTTTAATGTCAAACTATGGATTAGAAAATTTTTTTAAATCAAAAAAAATAAGATTCATAAGAGCAAGTGTAGGTGATCGATATGTGAAAGAAAAAATGCAAAAAAATAATTTTAATTTAGGTGGAGAACAGTCTGGACATATTATTCTGGGAAAATTTGCAACTACTGGTGATGGTTTATTAGTTGCATTAGAAGTATTATTTTCTCTTAGAAAAGGAAATAAAGCTAGTAATTTTTTTAATACTTTCAAAAAAACGCCACAAATTTTAAAAAATATTGAAGTTAAAGATAAAAATGTAATTAATAATACTGATGTAAAAAATTCTATAAAGATTGCGGAAAAATTAATGAAGGGACAAGGAAGAATATTGGTGAGAAAATCTGGAACAGAATTAAAGATTAGAGTGATGGGTGAAAGTGAGAATAAAAAGTTACTTCAAAAGTGTATAAATATTATTAAGAAAAAAATTAAATAAATTGAAACCAAAATCAAAAATTTTGATTATAGCAGGATCAGACTCATCAGGAGGAGCTGGCATACAAGCGGATATTAAAACCATTACTGCTCTAGGCTCATACGCAATGACAGCTATAACAGCTGTAACTATTCAAAACACCACAGGTGTTAAATCAATAGTTCCTGTTGATCCTAAAGAAATCTCTAATCAGATTGAATTTACCTCAAAAGATATCAAGCCCGATGCTATAAAAATTGGAATGCTACATTCTGCAAAAGTGATAAAATCTGTTATTTCCTCACTAGATATTATTAAAGTAAAAAAAATAATTCTAGATCCAGTGATGGTTGCAAAAGGTGGCACTAAATTAATTGATAAAGAAGCAACTCAACTACTGAAGAATAAATTGATAAAAAAAGTTACTTTAATAACGCCAAATATCCCTGAAGCAGAAATATTAACTGGTATCAAAATAAAAACTAAAGAAGACATGATTTTTGCTGCAAGTTTGTTGATTAGATTTGGAGCCCAAAATGTTTTTATAAAAGGTGGGCATCTTCATTCCAAAATGGTTCACGATATTTTTGTTAATAAAAAAGAGATTAATATTATAGAAAACAAAAGAATTACAACCAGTAATACACATGGTACAGGATGCACCTTATCATCTGCCATCACTGCTTTTTTTTCATGTGGAAAAACTCTAAAGAAATCTTGTGAGCTAGCAACTAAGTATGTAAATAATTCAATAAGATCTAACCTTAATTATGGTAAAGGCCATGGTCCAATAAACCATTTAAGTTCAATTGTTATAGAAAAAAAATTTAGATAATGAAAAATGTAGTCGTTGTTGGTTCACAGTGGGGAGACGAAGGTAAAGGAAAAATAGTTGATTGGTTATCAGACCAAGCAGATGTTGTTATTCGTTTTCAAGGAGGCCATAATGCTGGGCACACATTGGTAATTGATGGTGTCACTTATAAATTAAGACTGCTTCCATCAGGAATAGTTAGAAAAAATAAAATATCAATAATCGGAAATGGTGTTGTAGTTGATCCTTGGGCATTATTAGAAGAGATTGAAGAAATAAGCTCTAAAGGTGTCGATGTAAGTGTAGATAACTTTATAATATCAGAGTCAGCAACTCTTATCTTGCCATTTCATAGAGAGATGGATGAAATAAGGGAAGATGCAGCTGGGAAAAGCAAAATAGGAACCACCAGACGTGGAATAGGACCTGCATACGAGGATAAAGTTGGAAGAAGATCTATTCGAATTATGGATTTAAGATCTGAGAGAAATCTTGATCATAGACTAGAAACGGTATTATCACACCATAACGCAATTAGAAAAGGATTAGGAAAAAAAATATATAAAAAAGACCAACTTAAAAAAGAACTTTTAAAAATAGCCCCAGAAATATTAAAATTTTCACAACCAGTTTGGCTTAGAATTGACGAATACAAACGACAAGGAAAAAAAATATTATTTGAAGGAGCACAAGGAATTTTATTAGATGTTGATCACGGAACATATCCTTTTGTTACTTCATCAAATACTGTTGCATCGAGCGCAGCTACTGGTACTGGTTGTGGACCAAATTCAATTAATTATGTTCTTGGAATAACAAAAGCTTACACGACTAGAGTGGGTGAAGGACCCTTCCCGACAGAATTGAAGGATGAAACCGGAGAATTACTTGGCTCAAGAGGAAAAGAATTTGGAACTGTTACAAGCAGAAAAAGAAGATGTGGCTGGTTTGATGGAGTGCTAGTTAGACAAACAATTAAAATTTCAGGGATTGATGGAATAGCACTTACTAAACTTGATGTCTTAGATGGATTAGATGAAATTAAGATGTGTGTTGAATATGATCTTGATGGAAAAAAAATGGATTATCTTCCAGCCGCTGTTGAAGATCAGTTAAAAATAAAACCTATCTACAAAACATTCCCTGGATGGAAAGAACCAACTAATGGAATTAAAAACATCGAAGCACTTCCAGAAAATGCAAAAAAATATATTTATGCTTTAGAGGATTTTATTGGTTCTAAAGTTTCAAGCATTTCAACCAGTCCAGAACGAGAAGACACTATTCTTTTAGAAAATCCTTTTGAAGTTTAATTAACAGGAAGCAAATTTTTTGATTGTGCAGAAATAAGCATATGTTTTTGAAGTTTTTCAAATGCTTTATTTTCAATCTGTCTTATTCTTTCTCTACTAATTTTATATTTCTGACTTAAATCTTCGAGAGTTGTGGGCTCATCATTTAATCTTCTTGATTGTAAAATCTCTCTCTCTCTATCATTAAGAATTTTTATTGAATTTTTTAATAAATCTTTTCGTTGTTCCATTTCTTCTTGGTTCGCAAATTTTAAATCATGGTCTAATTCTTTGTCTATTAGCCAATCTTGCCATTCATCACCATCTTCACCTACCTTTGCATTTAAAGAAAATTCTTTACCAGATAATCTTCTATTCATTGAAATAACTTCATCTTTACTAACGTCTAATTTATTGGCGATTTCATCTACATGTTCTGGTCTTAAATCACCTTCAGATTTTGGAGCAATTTGATTTTTTATTTTTTTTAGATTAAAAAATAATTTTTTCTGTGCAGTGGTTGTTCCAATTTTAACCAAACTCCAAGATCTTAAGACATACTCTTGGATAGAAGCTCTAATCCACCACATTGCGTATGTGGCTAATCTAAAACCTTTTTCAGGTTCAAACTTCTTAACTGCTTGCATTAAGCCAACATTACCTTCTGAGATCATTTCATTAATTGGTAAACCATAACCTTTGTAGCCCATTGCAATTTTAGCAACTAGTCTTAAGTGACTTGTTACAAGTTTTTCAGCTGATTTAACATTACCTGTAGTTTTCCAATTTTTTGCTAACATATATTCTTCTTCGGCAGCTAGCATAGGAAATTTTTTTATCTGTGCAAGATAAGCAGATAAGCCACCTTCATTTGAGAGTGTTGGGAGATTGTTATTCATTGTTGTACTCATAATTTGTATTTATTTAATTAACAATAGTAAATTTTCAAGATCTTATTTGCCAGTATTTCTTAGTAATAAAAGAATATTTTCAAGTTCATGTGGCAATTTTGAGGTAAAAATCATCTCTTCATCTGTTTTAGGGTGAATAAAACCTAATGTTTGAGCATGTAAAAATTGCCTATCTAATTTATAAATTAGGTTTTCTAAATTTGTGTCAATATTTTTGAGTTTCTTGTATTTTTTTTTATATTTACCATCACCCATAATACTATTACCCATGTGAGTCATATGAACTCTTATTTGATGTGTTCTTCCAGTTTCTAGTCTGCATTCAACTAAACTTAGTGTGGGCGTTTTATCATTTTCAAAAATTTCTAATGTTTTATAATTTGTAATTGCCTGTTTTCCTTTAGAGCTACTAACCTCCATCATCTGCCTATTCTTTGAACTTCTAGTTATAAAAGTATCAATTTTACCTGATGAGGGTCTAAGCTTGCCCCAAATTAATAACTGGTAAACTCTTGTGATTGTATGATTGCTAAATTGAATTGATAAGTTTTCATGAGTTTCATTATTTTTGGCGACAACAATTAATCCTGAAGTATCTTTATCTATTCTATGAACAATTCCAGGTCTGAGTTCATCACCAATTGTTGATAATGCATTTTCATTGTAATGCATTAAGGCATTAACAATTGTTTCATCATAATTACCAGCTCCTGGATGCATAATAATACCAGCTGGCTTATTAATTACTAACAAGTCTTGATCTTCATGAACTATCTCTAGTTTAAAATCGTAGGGTTTTAATGAAGCCTTTTTAGGATTTGGAATTAGAAGAAGAATATTATCACCTTCAGATACTTTTTTTGACGGACTTATAACTACTTTATCATTTAATTTTAATTTTTCTTTTAGAATTAAATTTTTAATTCTAGTTCTACTAATTAGCTTTTCTCTTTTATTAATAAAAACATCAACTCTGAGATTATTTTCATCCTCTTGAACTATTAAATTAATGTTTTTTTCCATAAAATGTAATATTAATACTAAATGCGCCGCTAGCTCAACTGGATAGAGCACCAGATTTCGAATCTGGGGGTTATAGGTTCGACTCCTATGTGGCGCACCATCATTCTCCAATATTTATTAAAGATCCTTTTTTTCTAGCTTGTGCAAAAGAATAGTAGAATACAGAAATTGCCATAATTAAGTAAACCACATTTAGATAAAAAGCCTTAGAAATATTTTCAAAATTAAAAGTTTGGTGAATAAGTATATTTCTAGTTTCCTCAAATATGTAGACCAAGGGAAGACCAAGAGCTATGGTCTGAAAAATTTCGGGTAAAGTTTCCAAAGGGTAATAAACACAACCAAAGGGAGCTAATAAAAATAAAGTTGACCAAGAAATATTTTCGAAAGATGGACCAAATCGTAATAACCCTGCAGACACCAACAAACCCAATGTGATTCCAAAAATATATAAACTTAAAAAAAGAAAGAACAAGGGTATACCTAAATTTAATAGAGATATTCCAAAAAGAGGAGAAGTCAAAAGTATTGCTGGCACAAGGCCTATTAATGCTCTTATTAAAGCTGTAAAAACTAGAGATGCTATTATCTCGCTTATTTTCATTGGAGCAATAAACAAATTGGTAAAGTTTCTACTCCAAATTTCTTCTAAAAATAAAATATTAAAACCAATGCTCGTTCTGAATAAAAAGTCATAAAGAATAGCACAAGAAAGAATTACTCCAACAGCACCATTGTAGTATGTACTGTGAGAAGCAAAAAAATTAGAGATAAATCCCCACAATGTAATTTGGATTACTGGCCAATATATAAGATCAATAATCCTGGGAAAAGATTGAGAGATTAGAAAAAAGTGTCTTAAAAAAAGACCATAAATTCTGTTAAAACTCATTATTATTCCTCGCAAGTTGTAAAAAAACTTCCTCCAAATTTTTTCTTCCATGTTTTTTAATTAACTCTTCTGGTGTTCCGCTATCAATTATGGTCCCATTTTTCATCATTAATACTGAATTGCATAATCTTTTAACTTCACTCATATTGTGTGAAGCAAGAAGAACTGATATTTTTTTTTCTTTCTTGTAAATTTCTAGAAATGTTCTGATAAAATCACCTGTTTCAGGATCTAATGAGGCAGTAGGCTCATCTAATAAAAGAACAGTAGGATCATTTATTAAAGCTTTTGCCAAGCTAACTCTATTTTTTTGACCAGAAGAAAGCTCTCCAGTTATACTATTTAAAATATTACCTAGTCGCAATTTATTTGAAAGCGAATCTATTTTTTCACTTAAATTTTGAACACTGTATAATTTTCCGTAAACAATTAAATTTTGTTTAACGGTTAGTTTTTTTGGTAACTCAATATAAGGTGAAATAAAATTCATTTTATGTAAAAGTGAAATTCTGTGGTTTTCAATATCCTTACCATTAATAAGCACTTTGCCACACGATGGTTTCAGCAGTCCAAGAATCATTGCTATAGTAGTTGTTTTACCACATCCATTTGGACCTAATAATCCAACAATTTCATTTTCATTGATTTTAAAATTAATATTCTTAACAGCTTCTTTTAATTTATATGATTTTGATAAGTTTATAACTTCTATTGAATTAGACATATGATTTTAAAATTTTGAAGCTCTTTTTAACCTATCATTGATTGTCTGTCCAATTCCAAGATTTTGAATTTTTTCTACTGCAATTGATTTAAATCCTTTATTTTTAATTTTCCTTAATAGCGAGTACAAGTTTTTTGCTGCCTCATTTAAATCATTTTTTTTACTCAAATAAAAATAATTAGAATAGGTTTTTTTATTTCTTTTTAATAAAATAAATGCTTCATTTTTTTTTGGTCTTTTAATGTTCATTCTTAGCGGTATACCAGGTGAATAATGAAGTGTAGATTGACCAGGGGCAACTTTCTTTCTAGGATTAATACTTATTATAACTTTTTTACCTAAAATTTTTTTTATCTTAGAAACTTCTAATCCGCCCAATCTAAGTATTTTAGGTTTATTTCTTAGATCAATTATTGTTGATTCAAGTCCTATTGCAGATTTTCCACCATCTAATATATATTTGATTTTATTACCAAAATCTTCCTTAACATCTAAGGCTTGCACCGCACTTAACTTTTTAGAAATATTAGCGCTTGGGGCAGCTAAAGGATAATCTAATTTATTTAATAATTGTCTAAAAATTTTGTGTTTTGGAAACCTTACAGCTAAATTATTTTTTTTATTTGTAACATTTTTTGAAATTTTTGAGTTTTTGTTTAAACTTAATATGTATGTTATAGGACCAGGAGAAAATTTCTTATAAAGTTTCAAAAAATCATCATTAATTAAACAATCTTTTTTTAGTTTATCAATATTAGAATAATGAACAATTAAAGGGTTAGATTTAGGTCTTTTTTTTATTTTATATATACTCTTTATGGCTATATTAGAATAAGCATTAGCCGCTAATCCATAAACAGTTTCACTGGGGACACCAATACAGTAATTTTTATCAAGGTATTTTTTGGCTTTTTTGATATTTGATTGATTAAATTTCATGTATTAATACTTACTATTATATGAAAGATAAAAATTTACCAGACGATAATAATTCTCAAACACTTGAGGAATTAACCAAGGATATAAATAATATTATTAAATCTTTAGAAAATGAAAAAGATCTTGAAAATTCAATGGATAATTATCAGAAATTAATAAAATTAAATAATATTATTGGAAAAAAATTTCAAAAAAAAACAAAGGAAATAAGCGAAATAACAAAAAAAAAAATTCAAGATATAACCAAGAAAAAAAATGAAGAATAAACTTAACAAAATTGCGAAAGATACAAATTTATTTTTAAAAAGTTTTATTAAAAAACAGATAAAGACAGAATTAATTCCAGCAATGAATTATGGATTATTTTCAGGTGGAAAAAAAATTAGATCAAAAATTTTAATAGATACAGGCTTTTTGTTTAATATTAATTACAGATCTTTAATTTCCATAGGTGCTGCCATAGAGTGTATACACGCATATTCTTTAATACATGATGACCTTCCATGTATGGATAATGACAAAGTAAGAAGAGGCAAACCATCTACTCATATTAAATTTGGAGAATCAACAGCGGTACTTGCGGGTAACTCCCTTTTAACAATGGCATTTGAAATTTTAAGTGATTCAAATCTAAAAATAAATGAAAAAATAAAAATTAATTTGATAAAAAAATTATCTGCTTGCTCTGGACATCTTGGGATAGCTGGAGGACAATTTTTAGATTTAAGCTTTGAGCATAAAAAAATTTCAAAAAATAATATTGTAGATATGGAAATTAAAAAAACTGGTAAACTTTTTAGTTTTTGTTGTATGGCACCTGTAATAATTAAAAAGAAAAGTATAAAAGAAATTAAAATTTTTGAAAGTATTGGATCAGATATTGGTTTACTATTTCAGATAGCTGATGATTTGATTGATCACGATGTTTCATCAAAAACTGCGGGTAAAAAAACCAAAAAAGATGAAAAACAAGGGAAAGCTACTCTAATAAGTTTACTCGGTTACAAAAATACTATTAAATATAGAGATAAGATAAAATCAAAAATTACTAGCAATTTAAAAAAATACGGAAGAAAATCGAAAAATATTATTGAGACTATAAATTATATTTTAACAAGAAATAAATGACAAATAAGTATAAATATTTACAAGATATAAATTTTCCATCAGATATTAAAAAACTTTCTGAAACAGATTTAAAGCAGTTATCAAGTGAAGTTAGGAGCGAAATGATTAGCGCTGTTTCTGAAACAGGGGGTCATTTAGGAGCTGGATTAGGTGTTGTAGAATTAACGGTTGCTCTCCACTATGTGTTTGATACTCCAAATGATAAATTAATTTGGGATGTTGGACACCAAACATACCCACATAAAATTTTAACAGGAAGAAAAGATAAAATTAAAACATTAAGACAAGGTAAAGGTTTGTCTGGCTTTACCAAAAGATCTGAAAGTGAATACGACCCTTTTGGTGCCGCTCATAGCTCAACTTCTATTTCATCAGCTTTAGGAATTGCCGAAGCAAATAAATTATCCAACAAATCAAATAATGTAATTGCAGTTATTGGTGATGGAGCAATCAGTGCAGGTATGGCTTATGAAGCAATGAATAATGCTGGAGCTTCAAAAACAAAAATAATTGTTATTTTAAATGACAATGACATGTCAATTGCAAAACCTGTGGGAGCGATGAGAACTTACTTAGCAAAAATACTATCTGGGAAAATTTATTTTAGCTTAAGAGAAACATTTAAATTAATTACCTCAGCTTTTTCAAAAAGATTTAGTGCCAAAGCTGGTAAAGCTGAAGATTTTTTACGCTCAGTGGTTACAGGGGGAACGTTATTTAATTCTTTAGGTTTTTATTATGTCGGACCGATAGATGGTCATGATCTAGATGTTCTTTTACCAATTTTAAACAATGCCAAAGATTCAAAGCACGAAGGTCCAATTATGATTCACATAAAAACGCAAAAAGGAAAAGGTTATTCTTTTGCAGAAAAGGCAAGCGATCACTATCATGGAGTTTCAAAGTTTAATGTTACAACAGGAGAACAAATAAAAAGTGTTACAAATTTACCAGCTTATACTAAGGTTTTTGCAAACGCTTTAGTTAAACACGCACAAAAAGATAGTAAAATTGTTGGAATTACAGCGGCAATGCCAGGTGGAACGGGAATGGATATTTTTGCAAAGGAGTTTCCAAAAAGAATGTTTGATGTTGGAATAGCTGAACAGCACGCAGTTACTTTTGCTGCTGGATTAGCAACTGAGAGTTACAAACCGTATGTTGCAATTTATTCGACTTTTTTACAAAGAGCTTATGATCAAGTAGTTCATGATGTAGCTATACAAAGTTTACCGGTTAGATTTGCAATTGATAGGGCAGGCTTAGTTGGAGCAGATGGATCAACTCATGCAGGCTCATTTGATATTACATATTTATCAACTTTACCTAATTTTATAGTCATGGCTGCAAGTGATGAATCTGAGCTTGTTAGAATGATTAATACATCTGTTGATATTAATGATCGACCCAGTGCAATTAGATACCCAAGAGGTACAGGAATTGGATTAGAGTTACCCTCTATTGATGAAAAAATTGAGATAGGTAAAGGAAAAATAATTCAAGAAGGAACACAAGTTTGTATTTTAAGTCTCGGTACAAGATTGGAAGAATGCAAGATTGCCTCAGAAGAATTAAAAAATAAAGGAATAACAGCAACAATCATAGACGCAAGATTTGCTAAACCTCTTGATGAAGAACTTATTTTAAAATGTGCAAGAGAGCATGAGGTAATGATAAGTATTGAAGAAGGTTCTATTGGTGGATTTGGATCACATGTAGAAAATTTATTAGCTGAAAAAGGTATCTTTGATAAAGGCTTAAAATTTAGATCAATGATATTGCCAGATATTTTTATTGATCAGGATAGCCCAAAAAAAATGTATGATGTAGCAGGCTTAAATGCTGCTCAGATTACAAAGAAAGTTTTAGATGTATTATTTACAAAAGATTCAATTAAAGTAGTAAAAAATTAAATTAAAAATCTAAATTAATTAACCACACTGTGCTTTATTCATTAAATAATGATCTAAAAGCACACAGTTTAACATCGCCTCACCAACTGGAACCGCACGAATACCTACACAAGGGTCATGCCTACCTCTGACTGAGATAGTCGTATTCTTTCCAAATTTATCTACAGTTTTTCTACTTTTTAAAATAGATGAAGTTGGTTTAACAGCAAAAGAAACTATTATCTCTTGTCCACTAGAAATTCCCCCAAGAATTCCTCCTGCATTATTTGTATCAAATTTTAATTTTTTTCCTTTTTGAGAAATTTCATCAGAATTTTGTTCACCAGTTAATTGTGCTGAATTCATACCCGATCCAATATTAACACCTTTAACAGCATTGATGCTCATCATAGCAGAAGCAATATCCATATCTAGTTTAGAATAAATAGGGGCACCTAACCCAACAGGAATTCCTCTAGCTCTTACTTCAATTACTGCTCCACATGATGAACCTGATTTTCTTATATCTAGTAAATATTTTTCCCAAAGTTTTACAATAGATTTATCAGGACAAAAAAATGGATTTTTTCTTATGGATAGATCGTTCCACTTATCTAAATCACAACCAAGAATTCCAATTCGTGTTACAGCACCAATTACTTTAAATTTTTTCCCAATTTTTTTTTCTAAAACTTTTTTTGCAACCGCACCAGCAGCAACTCTTGCTGCTGTTTCTCTGGCAGATGATCTGCCACCACCCTTATAATCTCGAATTCCATACTTTTTAAAGTATGTAAAATCTGCGTGACCAGGTCTAAATTTATCTTTTATTGATTCATAATCTCGAGATCTCATGTCTTGATTGTAAATTATTAATGAAATAGGAGTTCCTGTTGTCTTTCCTTCAAATACTCCAGATAGAATTTGTACTTTATCATCTTCTTTTCTTTGGGTAGTAAATTTTGATTGACCAGGTTTTCTCTTATTTAGCTCTATTTGAATATCTTGCTCTTTTATATTTATATTTGGAGGACACCCATCAATTATACAGCCTATTGCTGGACCATGAGATTCCCCCCATGTTGTGAAACGAAATATCTTTCCAAAAGTATTAAATGACATTATTTATAGTATATAGATTATTTTGTTAAAATTATGAATCAAAAAAACTCATTAGGGCTTAATAGTTGCTTTTTAGATATAAATGATCCGCTTGATCTATTTAAAGTATGGATGAGTGAAGCAAAAATTAGTGAACCAAACGATCCTAATGCATTAGCTTTAGCTACAGCAGATAAAAATGCAATACCATCAGTTAGAATGGTTTTGTTAAAAGATTTTAACAAAGAGGGTTTTATATTTTATACCAATTTAGAAAGTCAAAAAGGAAATGAAATTAATGAAAATCCACATGCCTCAATGTGTTTTCACTGGAAAAGTTTATTAAGACAAATAAGAATTAATGGCAAATTATCAAAAGTACCAGATAGTGTAGCTGATGAATATTATAATTCTAGAGCATACGATAGTAGAATTGGGGCATGGGCATCAAAACAAAGTTCAATTCTTAAAAATAGAAATAATTTAATTTCATCTATAGAAGAGTACAAAAAAAAATATGCTGATAAAAATAATGTTCCAAGACCCAAACATTGGTCAGGATGGAATTTATCACCATCAAGTATTGAATTTTGGCGTGACGGAGATAATAGAATTCATGAACGACTTAAATATATTAAAGATAAAAAAGGAAATTGGAATAAATCTTTATTGAGTCCCTAAAAATTTCTTTCTAAACTAAAAGAAGTTAAATTTTCTAAGGTTGTTTTTTCTTGAGAGTCTTTAAATATACTAAGTGAATTTGAAGCAAGACTAATAAAATGATCTGCTTTTTTATAACACTCATTAATAATATTATATTTTTTTATTAAGTTTAAAGTATAGGAAAGATCAGAGTCTGATCTATCTTCTTGTATAAAAAAATCGTTTATTTTTTGTTTTTCAAGAGAGTTTATTTTTTGAAATAATAAAATAATTGGTAAAGTAATCTTACCTTCAAAAAAATCTTTTCCCATTTTTTTTCCAAAGAGTTTGAATTCTGAGTTATAATCTAAGGTATCATCTGCAATTTGAAAAGTTAAACCAATATTTTTTCCATAAAAATCAAGAGCATCTTTTTTCCTGTTTTCAGTATTTGATATAATTGCGCCAACTTTTGTGGCCGCAGCAAACAGAGCAGCAGTTTTTGATGAAATTATTTTTAAATAGGTTTCTTCAAGCATATCAACTTCACCTTTGTGTTGTAGTTGCAAAACTTCACCCTGTGCAATTTGTGCAGATGTAGATGATAAGATTTTCAAAATTTCTAAATTGCCATCTTCTACCATCATTTCAAAGCAACGGCTTAGTAGGTAGTCACCAATTAAAATTGAAGATTGATTTCCCCAAATAGAATTAGGTGTTTTTTTTCCTCTTCTCAAATCACCAGCATCTATAACATCATCATGCATAAGGGTTGCACTGTGAATTAATTCTACGCATGCAGCCAAATTAATATCTCGGACACCCTTGGTGTAACCACATAATTTTGCTGAACCTAATGTTAAAAGTGCTCTTAATCTTTTTCCTCCAGTATGAATATGATAGTTAGTCATTTTTTGAACTAGCTCAACATCACTAGTTAGCTTAGATTTTATTTTTTCTTCAACTAGGACAAGTTTTTCATCTACAGATTCTTTTAACTGAAAATAAGAATTATTTATTTGTTTTTTAAGTTGTACAACTGTTCCCATATAAAAATAAGTTAGTATAATTAAGTTTTATTTATCACTTATCAATTGACGCACCTTAATCTTCAACTATAAGTAGCTTTATTTTAAACTAAAATTCTGTAAGGATTAACAATGTTCTCTTTTTTTAAAAAGAAAAAAATAGTAGCCCATATCAAGCTAAATGGCATAATAGGCAACGCTGGTAAGTTTAAACAAGGTATAGATTTCTCAGGACAGGAAGAAATTATAGAAAAAGCATTTTCATTAAAAAAAGCAAAAGTAGTCGCAATTACAATTAACTCTCCTGGTGGATCACCAGTACAATCTCATTTAATTTATAAATTTATTAGAGCACAAGCTAAAAAAAATAAAAAAAAAGTAATTGTATTTGCAGAGGATGTTGCTGCATCAGGTGGATATCTAATTGCATGTGCAGGAGATGAGATTTATGCTAACTCTAGCTCGATTATTGGTTCAATTGGTGTAATTTATTCTTCTTTTGGTTTTACAGAGTTGATAAAAAAAATTGGAGTTGAACGTAGAGTGCATACAGCAGGAAAAAACAAAAGCACTTTAGATCCTTTTCTTGATGAAAAAAAAGAAGATATAGAAAGATTAAAAACTATACAACTAGACCTCCATAAAGATTTTATTAAAGTAGTAGAAGAAAGTAGGGGGTCCAAACTTATCAAATCTGAAGTTGAACTATTTTCAGGAGAATTTTGGTCAGGAAGTAAAGCAAAAGAATTAGGCTTAGTTGATGGGATTGGTAATGCCAATGAAGTTTTAAAAGAAAAATTTGGTGAAGAAATAGTTATTAAAAAATTTGAAAAATCTAAAGGTTGGTTAAGTAAAAAACTTTCTTCGTCTAGCAATCAAATAGATCAATTTGCAAATATTTTAGAGGAAAGATCTATCTGGCAAAGATATGGCTTCTAAAAAAAAAAATACAATACCTAAATTTCAATCTTTTCAAGATACTATATTTAATCTTCAAAAGTATTGGGGTAAACAGGGCTGTGTTGTTTTACAACCATATGATATAGAGGTAGGAGCGGGAACTTTTCATCCCGCAACAACTTTAAGATCATTAGGACCTAAGCCTTGGAAAGCTGCCTATGTTCAGCCATCAAGAAGACCAACTGATGGAAGATATGGAGATAACCCAAATAGATTACAGCACTATTATCAATTTCAAGTTTTAATCAAACCATCTCCAGATAATATTAAAAAACTTTATTTAAACAGCTTAACAGTTATTGGCATTAATCATAAAGAGCATGATATTAGGTTTGTAGAAGATGATTGGGAAAGTCCAACTTTAGGTGCTGCGGGTCTTGGGTGGGAAGTTTGGTGCGATGGAATGGAAGTTACACAATTTACTTATTTTCAACAAATGGCAGGAATTGAATGTAAGCCAGTTTCAGTTGAAATTACCTATGGTCTTGAAAGAATTTGCATGTTTACCCAACAAAAGAAAAACGTTTATGACCTTTCATGGAATGATGAGGGAATTAAATATAGAGATGTATTTCATCAAGCTGAAAAAGAATTTTCAGCTTATAATTTTGAACACGCTAATACAGATAACTTATTTAAAATTTTTGATATGTTAGAATTAGAAGCTAAATCTTTAGTAGAAAAAAAACTATCCTTACCTGCGTATGATCAATGTTTAAAAGCAAGTCATATATTTAATATTTTAGATGCAAGAGGAGTTATTAGTGTAGCTCAAAGAGCAGGTTACATTGGAAGAATTAGAGATATTACAAAAGGTGTTGCAGAAATCTGGCTAAGCAGTCAAACAGAATAATGTCTGAGTTTTTTTTAGAACTTTTTAGTGAAGAAATTTCTGCTAACTTACAGAAAAATTCACGTATAATTTTATTGAATAGCTTTCAAAAATTATTTGATGAAAAAAATTTAATTTTTAAAAAAAGCACATCATACTCAACACCAAATAGACTTGTCATCTCATTCGAAGATTTGGCTAAACAAACAACCCAAAAAGCAGAGGAAATAAAAGGACCAAACGTCAATGCGCCAGAAAAAGCAGTAGATGGCTTTTTGAGATCTAATCAAATTGACAAAAAAGACTTATTTAAAAAGGTAATAGAAAAAGGAGAATTTTACTTCTTTAAGAAGCCATCAAAGAAGATAAACACAATCGACTTGTTGCAGGAGCAAACTCCGCTAATTCTTGATAAAATACAATGGAAAAAATCTATGAGATGGGGAAATTTTAATCTTTATTGGGCAAGACCACTAAAATCAATATTAGCAGTTTTTAATCAGAAAAATTTAAGTTTTAAATTTCATCACCTATCATCTTCAAACACTACATTTATAGATAGGGAGTTTGAAGATAAAAAAAAAATATTTAAAGATTTAAAAAGTTATAAAAAATTTTTTTATCAATCAGGAATAATTATAGATCATAATTTAAGAAAAGAATTTATAGAAAAAGAACTTCAAAAAATATCTAACAAAAAAAATATCACGATAGAAAAAAACAATAATCTCCTAGATGAGGTTACAGGACTAGTTGAAAAACCAAATATTTTACTTTGTAAGTTCGATGAAAATTTTTTAAATATTCCAAAAGAAATTTTAATTATAACAATGCAATTCCATCAAAGATATTTTCCTACATTTGATCAAAAAGGAAATATTACAAACGAATTTTTAGTAGTTGCAGATAATAAGGATATCAAAGGACTTATTAAGTTAGGAAATGAAAGAGTTGTAGAGGCAAGATTAAGTGATGCTCAATTTTTTTGGGAAAAAAATAAATCACAAAATTTAGTTAAACAAGTTTCCAAGTTGAAAACAGTAAATTATTTTAAGGGACTAGGGTCTTACTTTGATAAAATTCAAAGGATGAAAAAACTTGGAGGAATGATATCTGACAAACTTCTAATCAGTAAAGAAAAAGTAGAACTATCAGCTTCTATTTGTAAAGTAGATTTAATTTCAGATTTGGTTAGTGAATTTCCAGAACTTCAGGGAATTATGGGCGGATATTTTGCTGAATCCCAAGGGTTTGATAAAGATATATGCTTAGCAATGAGCGAACACTACCTTCCATCCGGACTAGATAGCAAAACACCAAAAAAACCATTTAGTATAGCATTAGCGCTAACAGACAAAATTGACACTTTAGTAGGTTTTTTTGGAATTAATCAAAAACCTACAAGTTCAAAAGATCCTTATGCACTAAGAAGAGCTGCTTTGGGGATTATTCGCTTGATTGTTGATAATAAAAAAGAGTTTAAGCTTAAAGATTTAATTAATTACTCTGTTTCTTTACACAGAGAGCAAGAGCTTAAAATATCTAATGAATTTTTACAAAAAGAAATGACTGATTTTTTATTAGATAGACTGAAATATTATATGAGAGAGAAAAAAATTAGCGCAGATATTATTGAAGCTAGTATTAATTCATATGGAATAGACAATATAAGTAAAATTTACCAGAAAGCATTGGCACTAAATAATGTAATTAGTAAACAAGTTGGTAATGATATTATCTTAAGTTACAAACGTGCATCAAATATTCTTGATACAGAGCTAAAAGACAAACAATTCGAGCTATCAAATACAGTTGATCCTGGTATTTTTAAAAATGAATTTGAAAAAAATTTATTAAAAAAAATCAATCAATTGAAAAAATATTTTTCAAGCGTAAATAAAGACGAAGATTATGACCAATCTTTGGATAATTTGGCTGATACTAAAAAAGTAATTTTTGAATTTTTTGACAATGTAAAAGTTAATGATGAGGACAAAAATATTAAAAAAAATAGATTGGAACTTTTGCAAATGTTCTGTAAAACCTTTGATAATTATATAAATTTTTCAAGCATTGAGAGCAATTAATGAATAAATTGATTTTAAATTTTAATTCAAAAGATTCAAAAAAAATTAAAAATCCTAAATTTTTTTTAGGTGGAAAAGGTGCTAATCTTTCTGAAATGGGAAGAATGGGTTTGCCAGTTCCTCCAGGGTTTACTATTTCAACTAAAGTATGTGATTTATTTTATAAAGATAAAAAGAGGCTAAATTCAAAAATAATTAATAGCATTAAAAAAGAATTAAAAATTATTGAAAAGGAAGTAGGAAAAAAATTTGGTGATCTAAAAAATCCATTGTTACTGTCTGTAAGGTCTGGAGCTCGTGTTTCGATGCCAGGAATGATGGACACAATTCTTAATCTTGGTCTAAATGACAAAACTGTAATCGCCCTTGCAAACAAAACTTCCAATTTGAGATTTGCAAAAGATAGTTATAGAAGATTCATTCAAATGTATGGAAATGTTGTGATGGGAGTTAAAAGTTATCATTTTGAGGAATTAATTGAAAATTATAAATTAACCAAAGGTGTTCTTTTAGATACAGATTTAGATGAGAATGATTGGGAAGGCTTAATTAATGATTTTAAAAAAGTTGTTAAAGATCAAACTAAAAAAGATTTTCCACAAAATGTTTACGATCAATTGCTTGGAGCAATTAGTGCAGTATTTTTATCTTGGGAAAGCAATAGGGCAAAAATTTATAGAAAATTAAATCAAATACCAGCAGAATGGGGAACCGCAGTTAATGTTCAATCAATGGTATTTGGAAACATGGGTACAGATTGTGCAACTGGAGTTGTTTTTACAAGAAATCCGTCTGATGGAGTTAATGAAGTTTATGGAGAATATTTAATTAATGCCCAAGGAGAAGATGTTGTAGCAGGAACAAGAACACCTCAATATATAACCAAAAAGGCTAGAAAAGATGCAAAGGCAAAAGAAACTTCAATGGAAGAGTTTATGCCTAAAGTTTTTAAGCAATTAGATAAAATTTTAAAAGTTTTAGAAAAACATTACAAAGATATGCAGGATGTTGAATTTACTGTTGAAAATAATAAATTATGGATGTTACAGACTAGATCAGGGAAAAGAACTTCTAAATCAGCAGTAAAGATAGCTGTAGATATGGTTAAAGAAAAATTAATTTCAAAAAAAGAAGCAGTATTGAGAATAGACCCAAATTCTTTAGACACATTGTTACATCCTACTTTAGATGAAAAAAGTTCAATAAATGTTATAGCAAGTGGATTGCCAGCATCACCGGGAGCAGCAAGTGGTAAAGTTGTTTTTTCTTCAGATGAAGCTGAGAGATTAAATGGCATGATGCAAGATACTATTTTAGTTAGAGTGGAAACATCCCCAGAAGATATCCATGGAATGCATGCTGCAAAAGGAATTCTTACAGCAAGAGGTGGAATGACAAGTCATGCTGCCGTTGTTGCAAGAGGAATGGGTAGACCATGTGTATCTGGATCAAGTGAAATTGATATCAATTACGATGAAAAAACTTTTAAAACTTTATCTGCAGAAGTTAAAGAAGGAGATATAATAACGATAGATGGTTCGTCAGGTAGAATTATTTTAGGAGAGGTGTCTACAATTAAACCTGAAATCTCTGGAGATTTTTCAAAATTAATGAGTTGGGCTGACAGTTTTAGAAAATTAAGAGTAAGAACAAACTCAGAAACACCACTTGACACAAAAACAGCAAGAGATTTTGGAGCTGAGGGCATAGGTCTTTGCAGAACAGAACACATGTTTTTTGATGAAGAAAGAATTCTATCAGTTAGAGAGATGATTTTATCAAAGACAATAGAAGATAGAGGTAAAGCATTAAAAAAGCTTTTACCACACCAAAGAAAAGATTTTTCAGAAATATTTAAAATTATGTGTGGTTTACCGGTTACAGTAAGATTGCTAGATCCACCATTGCATGAGTTTCTTCCCAAAACAGAAAAAGAGATTAATGATGTTGCTGAAGCTGTGGGCCTACCCTTAAAAGAAATTGAAAGCAGAATTAATGAATTACACGAACAAAACCCAATGTTAGGACATAGAGGGTGTAGATTGGGGATTTCATATCCAGAAATTTATGAAATGCAATGTAGAGCTATTTTTGAAGCTTTATCAGAGCTTAAAAAGAAAAAAATAAAATCAGCATTTCCAGAAATTATGATTCCATTGGTTTCTACAGAGGCTGAGATAAAAATAATGAAAGATTTAGTTGTAAGAGTTGCAGACCAAGTACAAAAAGAAAATAAAGTTAAAATTGATTATTTAGTTGGCACTATGATTGAGTTACCTAGAGCAGCTTTAAAAGCGAAAGATATAGCAAAACATGCAGATTTCTTTAGCTTTGGAACTAATGACTTAACTCAAACAACTTTTGGAATAAGTAGGGATGATAGTGGTAAGTTTTTAAATGACTATATTGAAAATAGAATATTCTCAGTTGATCCATTTGTTTCAATTGATGATGGTGTAGGTGAATTAGTTGAAATTGCTGTCGAAAAAGGGAGAAAACAAAATAAAAAAATTAAACTTGGAATTTGTGGAGAGCATGGTGGAGATCCAAAGAGTATTGGTTTTTGTTCAGATGTAGGTTTAGACTACGTTTCATGTTCACCCTATAGAGTTCCAGTTGCAAGATTAGCTGCTGCTCAAGCTGAATTATCTAAAAAAAATTAAATTTCTAATTTTAAATCTACAGCAGGAGCACTATGTGTAATGCTGCCAACTGAAATTCTATCAACACCTGTTGCTGCAATTTTCTTGACTGATTTTAGATTGACATTTCCAGAAGCTTCTGTTTCATAATATTTTTTGGCTATTTTAACACCTGCTCTTAATGTTTTGTTGTTCATATTGTCAAATAAAACTGTATTAAACCTCAAACCTATTATTTTTTTTAGCTGGTTCAAATTATCAATTTCTACTGTAATTTTTTTACCTTTTTTACTTTTAATAGCAAGAGAGACTAGAGCTCTTATATCAGAACTTGCTATATGATTGTCTTTAATTAGAAATTCATCACTTAAGTTAAATCTATGGTTAAGACCTCCACCCAATTTAACGGCATATTTTTGTATTACTCTTAAGGTTGGAATTGTTTTTCTTGTACAGCATATTTTACATTTTTTATTAACCAACTTAACAAATTGATTAGTTTTAGTAGCAATCCCAGAGATATGGCTCATAAAGTTTAAAGCAACTCTTTCACCAATTAGAATGTTTTCAGCTTTACCCTCTACTGTTGCTATTAAATCATTTTTTTTAACTAATGAGCCCTCTTTTTTTTTAATAATAAATTTAATCTTACTATCTATTAATTTAAATGTTTGTTTTGCAAATTCTAATCCAGCAATTATCGCAGGTTGGTTAGAAATTAATTTAACTTTTATTATCTTACTATTTTTAACTAAGTTTGATGTGATGTCACCTGAAGGATATAGATCTTCATTTAAAGCAAGCTTTACAATATTCTTGATATAATAATTACTTAATTTAATTTGAGACACTTTTATTATCTGCCGATCGCAACCATTCTTTCGACTGGAATTCTTGCTTTTTTTATTGTTTCTTTATCCATTATGATTTCACCAGTTTCATTTTCTAAGCAATCTAAAATTTTTGGCAATGTAATTTTTTTCATATGAGGACAAAGGTTACACGGTCTAATAAATTCTACATTCGGATTTTCTACTTGAATATTATCACTCATTGAACATTCGGTAACCATCATAACTTTTTTAGGTTGATTGTCCTCAACATACTTAATCATTCCACCAGTTGACCCAGCAAAGTCACTTGCTTTAATTACATCGGGTGGACATTCTGGGTGAGCTATTATTTTAATACCAGGATTTCTTGCTCTTATATCGTGTATTTCTTTTTCAGTGAACTGGTCATGAACCATGCAAATACCTTTCCAGGCAATAATTTCAACATCAGTTTTAGAGGCAACATATTTTGCCAAATAATCATCTGGTAAAAATATAACTTTTTTAACAC
>CAJQTA010000017.1 GCA_905618895.1 uncultured Candidatus Pelagibacter sp. | reverse complement strand
ATATTTTTACTATTTAGCATTATCTTATTTTTAATGTTGCCAAACCAATCATTGCTAGAATTATAGAAATAATCCAAAATCTAATGACTATAGTAGATTCTGCCCAACCTTTTTTTTCAAAGTGATGGTGAATTGGTGCCATCCTAAAAACTCTTTTGCCTGTTAATTTATATGAAACAACTTGAACAATTACTGAAACTGCTTCCAACACAAACAATCCTCCAGTTATAGCTAATACTATTTCGTGCTTAGTAATTATTCCAACAGCTCCTAGTGAACCACCAAGAGCTAAGGATCCTGTATCACCCATAAAAATTTTAGCTGGTGGAGCATTAAACCATAAAAAACCAAAACATGCTCCGATAATAGATCCACAAAATACAGACACTTCACCAACTCCTTGTATATAAGGTATCTGTAAATAATCAGAAAAAATAATGTGACCTGTAACATAACTAATCAATGCAAAACATCCTGCAACTAATATAATCGGAACTGTTGCTAATCCATCAAGTCCATCTGTTAAATTTACTGCATTTGATGATCCCACAATTATAAAAACAGAAAATGGTATAAAAAACCAACCAAGGTTTATTATTAAATTTTTAAAGAAAGGAAAATATAGATTTGTAAGTTCATCATAACTAGAAAAGTTCCTTAATAAAAGTATACCCACTATTGCAATTAAAATTTGAGAAATAATTTTAAATCTAAATGAAATACCTGATGAATTTTTATATTTAATTTTTTTATAATCGTCGTAAGCACCTAAAAGGCCAAAAGAGGCAACAATGAAAATTAAAAACCAAATATAGTTATTAGATAAGTCCCCCCATAAAAAAATTCCTGAAAACAAGCCTATAAGAATTAAAACTCCCCCCATAGTTGGTGTGCCTATTTTTTTTATTATATGATCAGTTGGACCATCATCTCTTATTGGATCTAAAATTTGCTTAGCTGAAAAAAAATTTATAAATGGTGTGCCTATTAAGAATACTATTAACATAGAGGTAAACATTGCCAATCCAGTTCTTACAGTAAGATATTTAAATACATTTAGAAAAGTATATTGTTCTACAAAATTTAAGATTAGATTATAAAGCATTAATTTTCCCGCCTTTTAAAGCTTTGGTTAGTGTGTGAAGTCCTGTAGAATTTGAGCCTTTAATCATTAGATAATCATTATTATTTATATTGTCTTTTATCAAATTAATTATTTGCGAATTTTTTTTTAAAATTACACCTTTTTTATCTTTATTAATTTTTTTATAAGTTTCAACAATATGTTTGCCAATAACACTAACATAATCAATTGAAGTTCCATTTATTACTACACCCATTTTTGAGTGTAATTTTTTAGAGTGCCTACCTAGTTCAAGCATATCTCCTAAAATTAAATATTTTTTAGAATCGTTTTTTTTTATCATATCAAAATTCTTTATTGCAGAAGTTAGAGATAAAGGGTTTGAATTATAACTTTCATCAATTAAATAAATATTTTTTTTATTAATTTTTATCTTAGAAATATCCCCTCGTCCTTCAGACACTCTATGATTATAAAAAATATTCTTATCTAATTTATTAATGTTTTTAAAGATACCAATAACTGTTAATGCTGCTAATAAATTTTGTATATTATTTTTAAAGTTTGAAGAAGTATAAAAGTATGTTTTTTGATTATTTACAATAATAAAAACTTTATATTTTTTTTGTTCTTTTTTAATGGAATGTAATTTTATATCTAGATTATCTTCATTGATACCAAAAGTATAAATTTTTAATTTTCTTCTTAATGCTATTTTTTTATGTAAATCATAGAATTGATCATCTCCATTTAAGACAATAGCACCATCATTTTTTATGTTCTTTATTATTTCTGATTTTGCTAGAGCTATCTCTTTTATATTATTAAAATTTTTTGCATGCGCATAAGAGATATTTGTAATAACACCAACATCTGGTCTGATAATTTTTGATAGCGAGTCTATCTCCCCCTTTTTATCCATTCCGATTTCAAAAATTCCAAAATCATCATTTATATTCAAATTAAATAAACTCAAAGGAACTCCAAATTTATTATTGTAGGATTTTGGTGAATAGGTAACTTTGCTAATTTTTTTAAGAGTTTTGCCCAACAATTCCTTTAATGAAGTTTTTCCACAACTCCCTGTGATTGCAATAATTTTACTTGATACATTTTTTCTTAAAATTGAAGAACATTTGGTTAAAAAA
>CAJQTA010000016.1 GCA_905618895.1 uncultured Candidatus Pelagibacter sp. | reverse complement strand
CAGTATTTTTTGCTTATGATGCTTCTCATAGGTGCATAACTCGTAGTCTTCGGCCATATAAAATAGGTGGTCCTTTTTGAAGCGGTCTACATATTTTAATGGAAATAATTGGTTGCCAAGTATAAAAAACAAATTCATAGTTAAATATAACTAAATAAAAATTATATGTCAGAAAAATATCTTATTTTTGGTGCGACAGGTTCTGTTGGTTCTAGCTTAGCCAAACAATTAAAAAACTCTGGAAATGATATTCACTTAGTTGCTAGAAATGAAGATGAAGTTAAAGTGATCGCAGATAAATTGGGCTGCTCCTATACTGTTGCTGATGTTTTAGAGGGTGGGTTTATAGAAAAAGTAAAGTCAGACATTAATGAAATCAAAGGTATAGCTTACTGTGTAGGTTCAATTGATTTAAAACCATTAAGAATGGTTACAGAGGATGACATGAATAAATGTATGAAATTAAACCTTTATTCAGCAATTGAAGCTATAAAAGGATATCAAGAAAGTTTAAAAAAAAATAAAGGTTCAGTTGTTTTATTTTCAACTGTAGCAGCTCAAAGAGGATTTACTAATCACACAATTATTGCATCTGCAAAAGCAGCTGTTGAAGGATTAACTGTAACACTAGCTGCAGAATTTGCTCCAAATATTAGAGTTAATTGTATTGCACCAAGCTTATCAAAATCTAAGATTGCGGAACCGATGTTAAAAAATCCTGCAATAGCAGAGGGAATTGCTAAAGCACATCCTCTAAAAAGACTGGGTGAAGGAAAAGATTCTGCGGCCCTTGCAAAATTTTTAATTACTGAAGAAAGTTCTTGGATTACGGGACAGATAATAGCTGTTGATGGTGGTAGATCAAAACTTTCTTAAGGTGAAAAAATATTTTTTATTAATAATTTTTTTTCTTTTATTTGCTTCAAAAAGCTATTCTAACAATTATAAATTCACTAAAATAATAGAACTAAATGAACCTTGGGGATCATCATTTATTAATAATAATGAAATCATTATTACTGAAAAAAGTGGAAAAATTAAAATTGTTAATGTTATTTTAAAAGAAGTTACAGAGATTAAACATAATCTTAATTTTTTAGAAGTTGGCCAAGGGGGATTACTAGATATTATTCATCAAGATAGTGCCCTATGGATTTCTTATTCAGAAAATAGGGGTAATTCTAAAACAAGTACATCAATTGCAATAGCTCAGTTAAATAAACAAGAATTAAATTTTAGAAATATTTTTCAAGCAAACCCTCCTATAGATTCTGGTTATCATTTTGGTTCAAGATTAGAGATTAAAGGTGATTATCTTTATGCATCAATTGGTGAAAGAGGCCAAGGCATGATTGCTCAAGATCCCACAAAACATCCTGGTAGTATTATTAGAATTTATACTGACGGTAGTATTCCAAAGGATAATCCAAAATTTGAAGGTAAGAAAAACTGGCTACCTGAAATTTATCAAATAGGTGTTCGTAATCCACAAGGTTTAACATTCTCCGATTATGATGGGAAAATATATTTAAGTAATCATGGAGCAAGAGGTGGTGATTGGTTTGGAGAGGTTAAAAAAGGAGAAAATTATGGATGGAAAATATTAGGCTGGGGTGGAAAAAATTATACAGGAACACAGATAGGTCCCAAATGGAAGCCAGGTTTTACTAAAGCAATTCAATATTGGGTACCTTCAATAGCTACTAGTGCTATTACAATTTATAAGGGGAACGAATTCAAAGAATGGAATGGGCACGCGCTAATTACTTCTTTAAAAGATAAATCTTTAAGAAAATTAATATTTAATGATCTATCTAGTGTGAAAGAAGATCTTATATTTAAAAATAGAGTTGGAAGAATAAGAGATATTCAGGTTCATCCATCTAATGGTAAAATATTTTTCTTAAGTGAAGATGCTTTATGGTTAATGGAAAAAAATTAATCTTAGTTTGATGAAATATTTTTTAAAATCATTTCCTGTAAAGTTTTACTAATAATAATTGTACCTTTTTCATTTGGATGCATTCCATCACTTAAATTTAAGTCAGGTTTTAAAGCAACGCCTTCTAGCAAAAAAGGTATTAAAGGTAAATTGTATTGCTTTGATAAATCTGAATAAATTTGATCAAAATTACTTTTATATTCAAGCCCGTAAGAAGTTGGCGCGATCATGCCTGCCAAAATTACTTTTATATTTTTATTTTGAGCAATTTTTATTATTTTTTCTAAATTATTTTTAGTCTCTTTGGGTTGAATGCCTCTGAGCATGTCATTTGCTCCAAGACCTAAAATTACTAAATCAATATTAGGCTCGGATAGCGTCCATTCAACTCGGTTTACACCACCAGAAGAGGTGCTTCCGGAAACGCTGCCATTGACTACTTCAATTTTGTAACCTTCAGATATAAATTTTTCTTGTAAAACTACCGATAAATGATGTTCATTATTTAAGCCATATCCAGCCATCAAACTATCACCAAATAATACAATTTTTTCTATTGCAGATACTTTTATAGTAACTAGACAGAGTACAATTATTTTAATAATAAAACTTTTATTCATGAGCACTCTTCTTAAATTAAAAAAGATTAATCTTAAATACCAAACTAACAAAGAAACTATAAAAGTTTTAAACAATATTGATTTAATAACGAAGAAAAATGATACTATCTCTATTGTTGGCGAAAGTGGGTCAGGAAAAACTAGTTTAATTATGTTAATTGGAGGTTTAGAAAAAGCAACTTCAGGGAAAATTTATTTTCAAGATCAAGATTTAACTACTCTTTCTGAAGATGAGGTTTCAGAAATAAGAAGAAAAAATATTGGAATTGTATTTCAATCTTTTTATTTAATTCCAAATTATACAGCAGTTGAAAATGTTGCTTTAACCTTAGAACTAAACAAGCTTAAAAACCCTGAACAACAAGCAAAAGAATTGTTGGATCGATTTGGATTAAAGAACAGATTTAATAATCTACCAAGTCAGTTATCAGGTGGAGAACAGCAAAGAGTAGCTATAGCAAGAGCAATAGCCATGAAACCTCAATTAATATTAGCTGATGAGCCAACTGGTAACCTGGATAGCGAAAACTCAGTAATGATATCAAATATATTATTTAAGTACGTCAAGGAAGAAGGTTCTTCTTTAATTATGGTAACTCATGATCCTAAGCTAGCCAATAAAGCAAAAAGAAAAATTAAAATTAAAGATGGAAAAATTGCTTAAAATTTCTGAATTTAATTTGATTTTAAAATATGCGTTTAGAGATCTTGTTAGAAACTATCGCAAAATTTTTAGTATTATTCTTACTTTATTTATTAGTCTTTTTATTTTAAGTGCAATCTTAACTATTGAAGACAGTTTAAAAAAAGAACTAGATGATAATGCTAAGTCTTTATTGGGGGGAGACGTTGAAATTGACTACAATAGAGTGCAGGGAAATTTAGAGTTAATTAATAAAGTAAGAGACTTTACAATAATTTCGGTAATGGTTGAATTTTCAACCATGGTCTCAGGATTAAATGACAATAATAATCAGTCATTGTTTACTCGTATTAAAACTGTTGATAAAAAATATCCACTATATGGAGAAGTTGTTCATGAGCCTGTCGGAGCAATGGATAGAATTCATCAAGAAAAAAATACCATTATTGTTAATGAAAATATTTTCAAAACTTTAGACCTCAAAGTTAATGAAAAAATTAAAGTTCAAAATCAATTATTTACAGTAGTTGGGGTGATAAAATCATTACCTGATGTTAGTGGTTTTGTAGCATTTGGTGATTTTGCAATAACTAGTAAGGAAACTTTAGATCTATTAAAGCTTAATAGCTTGGGTAGTTTTTTAAATTATGAATATAAGGTTAAATTTAATGAAGGAGACAATACAAAGATAACTAGGAATAAAATTAAAGAAATATTTAAAGATGATCTTACGGTAAGACTGCGGTATCCTGAAAATTCAGCTAGTGGTCTTAGAAGAATAATTAATAATTTTTCACAATTTTTATCTCTTATATCTATTAGTGCTATGTTAATTGCTGGTATTGGTATCGCAAATACTCTGTTATCTTTCATTAACCAAAGCAATATGTCTATTGCAGTAAAAAAAGCTTTGGGTTTTTTTTCATTAAATATAAAGACAATATATTATCTACAGTTATTAATTTTACTTACTTTTGTAAGTATCACCGCTTATGCTTTAAGTTTTTTATTAGTTCCTATAGCTGATAACTATTTATCTGAAGGTCTAGGGTTGGATATTAAACCCTTATTTTCATTAACTAATTTTATTAAAATATTCCTTGTTGGCATGTTAGTATTAATCATTTTTTCTATTCCAACTATTAATGCTATTGATCAAGTAAAAGCCTCTAACTTATTTAGAAATGTATTTCAAAATTTACAATTTTATTATTCAAAAAAATCTATCTTTGTAAGTTTATTGTTTTTATCAGCTTTAATAATGCTATTTGTCATTGGCTCAGCAAGACCTTTATATAGTTTGATTTATTTTTTAGCTTTTTTCATTTGTTTAATTGTATTTTTTTTGCTTTCAAAATTTGTTGTTTTTTTACTAAAAAGTTTAAAAAATATGTCAAATATCTCTCTTAAAGTATCAGTTAAAAATATTACTCAAACTAAAGGTATTACTCCAATCACTATTATGTCTTTGGGTTTGGGTGTAACTTTATTATTAACATTAGCATTGGTTGGTACAAATTTTAAAAGAGAAATTGCAAAATCTCTTCCTGAGATCGCACCTGATTATTTTTTTATTGGGATACAGAATTCTGATCGAAATTTATTTGAGAGTGCAATTATCGAAATGGACTCGAATGCTAAATTAGAAATAGTCCCTTTAGTTGTCGCAGGCATTGTTAAAATTAATGGAATAGATCCAAGAACCTATATTAACCAAGATAACAACAGTTATTGGGCAATTGGAAGTGCTCGGCGTTCATCATGGGCTGCTGAGGTTCCTGAAGACAATCCAATAGTTGAAGGTGAATGGTGGGATTTATCAAAACCTAACAAACTTCAAATTTCATTAGATAGCGTGATTGCAAAAGATTTTAATATAAAATTGGGAGATATTTTTACACTTAATATTTATGGGAGAGAAATTGAGGGAAAAATAGTTAATTTTAGAGCAGTTGATTATCGAGATTTATCTATAAATTTTGCAATGTTGTTCAATCCACAGTTCGCAAATACTATTCCCCACGAATATTTGGCAACAGCTAAATTTAAGGATCAAACAAAATTCAAAGAAGCTAAACTATTAGAAACTTTGCCAAGTATTTCAATTATAAGAATTGCTGATTATCTTACAAAGGTAACTAATATATTAAACAAAGTTTTTATTGCAGTAATTTTAATTTCAGCAATTACAATTATTATAGGTTTAATTGTTATCTCTAGTGCAATTATCGTACAAGGTAAGATTAAAGAGTTTCAAAACTTAGTTTTTAAAATTTTAGGTTTCTCAAAAAAAGAAATTATTCTATCTTCTGTTATAGAGTTTGCTTTAATCTTTTTTTCAGTAATATTAATTGCAATATTTTTTGCTGTAATTGGCTCTTATTATGTTATTGAAAATGTCTTTCAATTAGCATGGCAATTGGATTTGAAAATATTATTTAACATTAGTGGAAGTATTGGTTTGGTAACATTAGCTCTAATTATGTTAACAAATTTAAAATATTTAAACCCAAAAGTTTACCCTCTAATTAGAAATCAATAAAAAATTGATTTTTTAATTGTTTAATCTTCTAAAAATATGACTAAAAACACCAGACCAAAGTAATTCATAATTTTTATCGACTAGAAGTTTATAAATATCACTTTGTATTATTTCTTTTGTGTGAATTTCGACGCACACTAACTCAGGTTTAAACTTATCAAAGGAAAGTCCCTCTAAAACTTTTAGGTCAGCTCCTTCAACATCAATATCCAGAAAGTCAATTTTAATGTTTTTATATCTATCTCTATTTAATATTTCATCTAGGGTAAATGCCTGTATTTCTTTTTCTTTAATATTGCCTTGAAAAACAGTTGTTGCCTGATTTCTTTCTGTCGTACTTAATTGGCTAAGTTCTTTCTGATAGAATAATTTTATCATTTCATTCTTATTTGAAATTGCGCAATTATAATTAAGATCTTTGGGCCTCATATAATCAAATAAATCTATAGAAAATTGGCTAGTATCTATATTTATTCCATTCCAATTTTTTTTGTGGAGTAAGTAAGTGTTATTTCTATGTATTGGATGGTAACAACCAACATCAACGTAAAACCCATTTTTTTTATTTTTAAAATAATTTAATACTGCGGTGTCTTCGTTATCCATTGCATAAGATTTTTTCTTAATAAAAAACTTATGTTTAATATAAATATTGTGAATTATATGAAGTTTTCTAAATATCTTTTTTAGCACCTATTTTTGAGATCTTTTAAAGCATTCAATAGTATTTTTTAATAAACAAGCAATAGTCATGGGTCCTACTCCACCTGGAACTGGCGTTAAAGCTTTTGCAACTTTTGAAACTTCTTCAAATGCAACATCTCCTACTATGCCTTTATCAGTTTTGTTAATACCTACATCGATTACGATTGCATCCTTTTTAACCCAATCTGCTTTTACAAGCTCTGGAATACCAACCGCAGCAACGATAATATCTGCTTCTAAACATTCTGCTTTTAAATCTTTAGTTTTCGAGTGAGTTATTGTTACTGTACAATTTTCTTTCAAAAGTAGTTGTGCCATTGGTTTACCATTTAGATTTGATCTACCAATCATAACTGCTTTTTTTCCACTCAAGTTAGGTTCAATTTTTTTAATCATTAAATAACACCCTAATGGAGTACATGGTACTGAACTTTCATAGCCTGATGAAAGGTTTCCAACATTCATTGGGTGAAATCCATCAACATCTTTTCCTGGCAAGATGGTTTCAATAACTTTTTGCTTATCAATGTGTTTTGGTAAGGGTAATTGAACTAAAATTCCTGAAATGCTTTCATCTTTATTTAGCTCTTCAATTTTATCTAATACTGTTTTTTCTTCCACAGTTCCTGGATATCTAATTACTTCAGATTTTAATCCAACCTCATTTGCAGCTTTTTCTTTCATGCGAACATAAATTTGACTAGGGGCCATGTCCCCAATTAAAATTACAGTAAGCCCTGGAATTTTATTGTATTTAGCTTTAAGCTCTACAACTTCTTGTCTTAGCTCTTCTCTAAGTTCTGCTGCAATTTTTTTTCCATCTATTAAAATCATAATTTAATTAAATATTATTGGTACTAAATAGAGCTTCATACATGTTTGTAAAAACCAAATCAATACTAGTAATATAACTGGTGCGATATCTAGTGACCCTAAATTAGGTAAAAAACGTCTAATTCTATTAAGGGCTGGTTCTGTTAATTTATAAGATAGCTCCAAGATAGAATAAACAAATCTATTTTGTGTATTCAAAACATTAAATGCTACAAGCCAACTAATTATTACATTAACAATCACTATATAATAGTAAATATTTAGAAGCTCATAAGCCAAAAGATAGATTGCTTTCATTATTTTTTCTCGATGTAAATTGACTGGCTTGGAAAAGCGAATGAAGCTTTATTTTTTTCTACTATCTGTTTTATTTCAATTGCAAGTCTTTCTTTTACGGAAAGCCATTCATTCCAACTATCAGTTTTTGTAAAACAACGAACATACATATCTATTGAACTGTCAGAAAATTTATCAATTCTAACTGCCACGCCAATACTGATATTATAGTCTTCACTCTTGTTGATATAGTTTTCAATTTCATTTCTCACAGTTTTTAATTGATCGATTGTAGTATCGTATTGAAGGGTAATAATCCAACTAATCAGCCAGTTAGATGTTTCACTAACATTAACAACTGCATTTTCTGCAAATTGAAAATTTGGAATTATTGCTAAAGATTTATCAAACTTTCTAATGGTTGTTGATCTAAAGCCAATTTTTTCTACTATCCCCTCAATTATACCATCGACAGATATCCAATCCCCAATTTTAAATCTTTTTTCAACTAAAACTAAAATTCCTGAAATTAGATTTTTAAATAAATCTTGTGCACCTAATGCAACTGCCACTCCAAATAAACCAAGCCCCGCAATGATTGGTCCAATTTTAATTCCCCAAAGTTCAAGAACAGCTGCTAAGCCTAAAATAAAAACTAAAATTTTTAAAGATTTAATAATCCAGCCAATTAATTCCCTGGTTAACATTTTGTCTAAACCACTTAAAATATAAGAAATTGGTTCAATGATTTGATGAATTACCCAAAAAATTAAAATCGTTATTAAAGTTCTATTAATTGTGTCAACAACAGCTCTACCATCATCTCCAAACGACATGTAATAACTTGCTATAAAAAATCCTAGAACAATTGGTAGAAATCTCGCTGGGCCTTCCATCGCGTTAACAAATGTATCATCTAATTTATTCGTAGTTTTTTTTGCGATAGCTTTTAGTCTTTTAATAATTACTTTACTAATAATTCCTCTAAAGATTAAAAAAATAAAGAAAATTCCAATACCTATTAGTATTTGAAAAATATCAACTCCATAAATTCCTTTGGACCAAACAGAAAGAAATAGGTCACTAAAATTATTTAATAATTGCATGACTAAATTTTATACAGCAAAAATTCTTCTTCTCCAGGGTTAAAAAGAAAAATTTTCTTCCATTTAATTTTATTCAAAATTGCGGAGGTTTTTTCACCGATGCACATTAAATTAGTATCCATCCATAAGGATTCTAGCTGATAATTCTTAATTACATTTAAAAAGTTAATAGCGCTATTTTGTGAATAAATATAAACAATATCTGGCATCTTTACTTTAAGCTTATCAATAAAGCTTTGTTCAAATTTTTCAATTGGATTGGCCCTATAATTAATTATCCTTTTTATATTATAACCATTAGAAATTAGTTGTTGATCTAAGTTACTAGAAATAATTTCTCCACTTACATAGAGTAGTTTCCCATCTGAAGGGTTAAAGTTTAGTAAAATTAGTTCTTTCAAATTATTTGTATTGCCATCTGCAGCGAAAACATTTTGAAAACCAAAACTTCTAGCTTGTTTTTCCGTTGCACTACCTACGCAAAAACAATTTAATTTTTTATCTATATTTTTAATGTCTAAAAATTTAATTGCATTTGAACTTGTAAAAATAATTCCTTTAAAATCAAAATAATTTAAAGATTCATACTTTGAACCTTCAATGCTAATTAACGGTAGATGGGAAACATTGTGACCTAATAATTGAAATTTTAAAATCATTTCACTGCAATCTTCTAGAGGTCTAGTTAATAAAATATGCATATTATTTTTTATAAGAGTTGTTAGATTTTTTTTTAAGTATTTCACCCACCTCTATTCCTAGTTCTGAGGCTAATTTTAAATCTTTTGATAATTTAAGATAAAATCTTTGTTTACCATCTAAAGAAAAAAGTTCTGCTTCAAGGTCTATCTTATTTTTATTAATTTCTGCAAATACACCGACAGCTGTTTCACAGTCTCCCTCTAAAACTTTTAAAACATTTCTTTCAGCTTTAATACAGTTATGTGTTGGTTGGTGATTAACTTTATTTAATATTTCTATTAATTGTTTATCATTCTGCCTACACTGCAGGGCAACAACACCTTGTCCAGCACTAGGAATTATTTCTTTAGTTGAAAAAGTTTGAGAAATCTTTCCTTCAAAACCTAATGATTTAATGCCCGCATAAGACAAAATTATTGCATCATATAAATTTTTATTTAATTTTTTAATTCTTGTATCAACATTTCCTCTTATTAGTTTATAATTAAGATCTTCTCTTACTTTTTTTAACTGAAACTCTCTACGAAAAGATGACGTCCCAACAATAGCATTGGTTTTAAGTTCTTTAATATTTTTATTATTATTGCTAATTAAAATTTCTCTTGGATCATTTCTTTCTAAAAAACAATTAGTTAATAATCCTTCTGTTTCATCAGTTGGCATATCTTTTAGTGCATGAACTGCTACGTCAATATTTTTATCTAATAGCTCTTTTTCTATTGTTTTACAGAATAATCCTTTACCACCATGTTCAGATACCCTTGCGTCTATTATTGCATCACCTGTTGTTTTAATATTTTTTATCTCAACACTTTCTATTGAAGAATTTTTTAGTAGCTGTGCTTTTGCTCTTTTTGCATAAATAAGCGCTAATTTACTCCCCCTAGATCCTATAATAATTTTGTTTTTCATTTAATGCTTTATAATTCATAACTTATAATAAGATTGTATTATTAATAAAAACTAATTCTATGAGCAAAAAACCTATAATTTTAGGAATTGAATCAAGTTGTGATGAAACAGCTGTATCCATCATTACTGAAAATAAAGAAAGTACTCCAATAATTTTATCGAACATCGTTTCAAGCCAAGTTGAGGTTCATAAGGAGTTTGGTGGTGTGGTCCCTGAACTTGCAGCAAGATCTCATATTGAAAAAATTGATTTAATTGCAAAAAAAGCCCTTGAAGAAAGTGGTGTCAGGCTAGAGGACCTCGATGCAATTGCTGCCACAGCAGGCCCTGGTCTTATTGTTTGTCTATCAGTTGGCTTAAGTTTTGGCAAAGCGATGGCATCTTCTTTAGGAAAGCCATTCATTGCGGTAAATCATCTAGAGGGCCATGCCCTGAGTCCAAAATTAAACTCTGATTTAAACTACCCTTATCTTTTACTCTTAATTTCTGGAGGACACTCTCAATTCTTAAGCGTAGAGGGGTTAGGTAAATATAAAAGATTAGGCACAACAATCGATGATGCTATTGGTGAAGCATTTGATAAAACAGCAAAAATGCTTGGCATAGAATTTCCAGGTGGCCCACAAATAGAAATTTTTGCAAAAAAAGGTAATCCTAATAAATATGAATTACCAAGACCTATCCTTAACAAAGGTGGTTGTAATTTATCTTTTGCTGGTCTTAAAACAGCAGTTCTTAGAATTGCAAAACAAATTAAAACTGATCAAGAAAAATATGATCTTGCTGCATCTTTTCAGAGTACAATTGAAGAAATATTATATAAAAAAAGTAAAGTAGCTTTTAAAGAATTCAAAAATATCAATAAAGATGGCAATACATTTGTTGTAGCAGGAGGTGTAGCAGCAAACAAAAAAATTAGAGAAGTTTTAAAAAAACTTTGTGAAGAAAAAAATTTCAAGGCAATTTTTCCTCCAATTAATTTATGTGGAGATAACGCTGCTATGATTGCAATGGTTGGTCTAGAAAAATTTAAATTAAATCAGTTTGATAATTTAGATTTCCCTGCAAAACCTAGGTGGTCACTTGATGAAAATGCTATTTTTTTAAAGGGCGCTGGTGTAAAATTATAATTTTTAATTAATAAAGTTTTTATTGTCTCTAAGATATTTTGCACTAAACTTTGCTTTTATTTTTCCATGTAGTTTAAATGTATTATCTTTACTTTTAAAAAATTCTTGATTTGGATCTAAATTACTCATATTTTTTTCGAAAACTGACCAAAAATTTTTTTGCAAAGAAATTTCTTGGTCCGTTTCTTTCCAACTTCCATTTAATCTTTGTTCCATTTCAATTACAAAATCTCTTATCTCTTCAGGAGAATTTTCAAGTAATTCAACATTATTATTTTTAAAAGTAGTTGTGTCTGTTGCTATACCAACATTTGATGAAAAAATTTCAGATATTGTTAATTCTTTTTTGCTTAACTTATTTATGTGATGCTTTGTGAGTAGCAAACATTTATCACTGCTGGTAAATTGACTAAGACCCAAAGGTACATGTATTAGTGCTATAGGTCTCTTAAAAATTGAGGGTATCGCATCAAAACCACAGCCTGTGGTAATAAGGAAAAAACATTTTGCTCCAAGGTAAATGTCCATAAAATCACTTCTCATTCCACTGTTTGCGTAATCTATTATTTTTGGATTTGATGATTTTAGAGGTTTCAATACATTTATACCCATCCTAAAAACATAATATCCTCTTGAAGCGAGTTCTTCTGCAGCCAAAACATACTTATCAATATCTCCATCCCTATAGCTATGATAGCCCCATCTATCTAAATCTAATTGATTTTCATGTCTGTTTAAATATCCAGAGTCCCTAACCATTAAACATATGAATTTAGCATTTTTTGGTAATCCAAATTTTTCTAAAATTTCTTTTCCCTTAGTTTCGTGTTTTGAAGTAAGATTAATGTGTGGATTAAACTTATCTTGTAAATTATAAATATCTCTATCACTACATGACGGACTTTTAATTTCATGAGCATTATTCAATCTGGTAATAAAATAAAAAAAAACAGCGATATTATTAATTGGTTTTATTAATATTGAAGGCAACATTACAATATTTTGCTGCCACATATTTTTTAAAGTTTTGTTACTTACATATTTGTCCAAATAAAAAAAATCTTTATATTTTTGTTTAGGAAAATTAATATTAGCATCACGCTCACAACAGTATAATTCAGTTTCAAGAGCAAAATGACCAATTCTATTTGAATAAAGTA
>CAJQTA010000015.1 GCA_905618895.1 uncultured Candidatus Pelagibacter sp. | reverse complement strand
TGCCCAAGAGATTTAAAAAAAACACTATTATTTTTTTTATCTTTGCTAAATTTTTTAATCATCTTATAAATAATATCATTTCCAGAATCGGCATTTGACATTGTAAAAATTTTTTTAGTATTCGGTAATTTATTTAATGCGCCTAAAATTTCTTTTATTTCATTGGAGGCTGATTTTTTATTAAGTGTAACTGGATGATAAGTGATAACGATATTTGTTTTATCAAATTTAAAATTTAATTTTTGTTCAATGTTTTTTTTAGAAAATAACTTAATTTTCTTTATTCTTTCTATGGCTATAGCTCCAACAGTGTATATTGTTGCAGGATTTTCTCCTAGTTGAGTTACTCTTTTTTTATAAACTTCTGTTGTAACAAAATGAAATGATGACATTTTAGTAATTGAATGCCTAATGCATTCGTCTAGAGCTCCAGCTGTTGTTTCGCCTCCATAAATATGGGCTATAGGAATTTTAGCTGATGCCGCAGCAAATGCAGCAGCCAAAGCTTCAAATCTATCTCCTAATAAAACAACAATGTCAGGCTTAAGTCTATTATAGGCGTTTGATAAACCTATCATAACTCTACCTGTTGCCTGTGAAATTATTTTTGGATGATCTGAGTTTATGGGTACTTTAATTTTTGCATCTATTTTAAAACCATCATTTTGTATTTCTTTATAAGTATTACCAAATTTTGGTGATAGGTGCATGCATGTTGCTATTAATTGAAATTTTAATTTTTTTGAATTTAATGCTAATTTCATAACAGGATAAAGAGAGCTGTAATCAGCTCTTGAACCTGTTACAAAACAAATTTTTCGCATTTTAATTGATCATATTGATAAAATAATTATTGTAAATTAGTCTATTATTAACATTTGTTTAAATTAAAACAATCATTTTACCTGAGAGCTTTTTTTAAATATTTTTGATCTAATTTACAATTTTTATAGCCGCGTTTAACAATATTTAAATATCTTTCAGTTGGGAAGGCAAATGGTGTTTTACCCACCATTGTATAAGTCATAACTTTTTTACCGTAATAGGTAAAATAATATTTTTTGTACAGAATTGGATAATCTTCATAAACATCAAGTTTTTTTTCATCACTTTTAGATATTTCAAATAATCCTCCTGGTACAATAGAGTTCTTCATGGCATCAATATCGGCTGCTCTATATCTACTTCTAAAAGTTAATCTGAAATTATTTAAGTTAATTTTTTTTAGAAATTTGCTATCTTTACACCTTCTTTTCATTTGAAAGTGATTCAGGTTACTGCCATAAGCAAAATAAAGCATGTTATTAACGATTTACTACTTTTATTTTTTTTTTATTAATAAGCTCCAATATTTTAGAGCTACAAACATCAATTTTAGATTGGTCTTCTGATCTCATAACAATTGATACTCCTAATTTTCCTGCTTGGAAAAAAGGATAACTTCCAATTTCAACTTCTTTATTATTGTTTTGTATTTCTGTTAAAGAACTAGCAATTTCACTTTCTACTGTTCTTAAGCTAATTGTATGGCTTAAAATGGGTTTACCTCCCGCTATCTCATTTTTTAAACCACCAATCATTGATTTTAAGATTGAAGGAACGCCTGGTAAACAAAAAACATTTTCCACACTAAACCCTGGGGCTCCACTAGTGGGGTTTAAAATCAAATTTGCATCTTTTGGCATCCAAGCCATTTTTTGTCTACCTTCATTAAATTCGCCAGGTTTATAATAGGATTCTAAAATCTTAAAAGCTTCTTTATGAATTTCATAATTTAAACCAAATGATTTTGAAATAGATTTGGCTGTAATGTCGTCGTGCGTTGGTCCTATGCCACCTGTTGTAAAAACATAATTATTAGTTTTTCTCAATTTATTAACTGTTTCAACAATAATATTTTCTTTGTCAGGTATTACTCTTACTTCTTGAACAATTACGCCAATAGAATTCAACCACAAAGCAATAGTGCTAGTGTTAGTATCTTTTGTTCGCCCTGACAAAATCTCATTGCCTATTATTAGTATTGCGGCATTTACTTTTGTGCTTTTAGTCATTTTTAAATATATAATTTAATTATGGAATTTACCAAATCTTTAATAAAAGGCAAATTTGTCAAAAGATATAAAAGATTTTTTGCTGATATTAAACTAAATAAAAAAATTGTTGTCGCTCATTGCCCTAATACAGGTTCTATGAAGGGTTTACTAGAGGTGGGGAATGAAGTCTTTATATCAAAGAATGA
>CAJQTA010000014.1 GCA_905618895.1 uncultured Candidatus Pelagibacter sp. | reverse complement strand
TGCTTGTACTTTTATTCCTTTTTTAGATAATGAAATTGCACTCTCATAAGCAGAGTCGTTATTAGTCAAGAAAACATTTTTTTTACCACAAATAACACCATAGTAATCTGCATATTTTTTAATCGCAGATGAAAGCATTATCCCGGGTCTGTCGTTGTTATCAAATATAAGGGGTCTCTCTAAAGAGCCTGTTGAAACTATAACTTTCTTAGCTCTAATCTTTAAAAGTCTTTGTCTAATTTTATTTTTTTTTTCACTCTTACTTAAATGATCTGTAAGATTTTCTCTAGCTAGCAGATAATTATAACCATGGTATGCAGCAACACTTGTTCTTGTTTTTATCTCTAAATTGTCTATTTTTTTTAATTCATTAATTTCATTATTTAACCAGTCAGAAGAAATTTTATTATCTATTTTAAAATTATCTGAATTTTGATAAATTGTTGTTCCACCAATTTCTGTTTTCTCTTCTAGTAAAAGAGTTTTTAGATTATTTTTTGCTGCAGTTTTAGCTGCCATAATTCCAGCTATTCCAGCACCTATAACTAGTACATCACAATGAATGTATTTGTGGTCATATATATCAGGATCAGCTACCTTAGGTGATTTACCTAGACCAGCAGAGTGTCTTATTATGTATTCATATTTTTCCCAAAAACTAGCAGGCCACATGAAAGTTTTGTAGTAAAAACCGGCTGGTAGAACAGGGGATAGAAGATTGTTTATTCCACCAATGTCAAAATTAACACTTGGCCAACAGTTTTGACTAGTTGCTTCTAACCCTTCATGAATTTCTATTTCTGTCGCCCTTACATTAGGTTCTGTGTAAGCTGTATTATCATTAACCTGTACGATTGCATTTGGCTCCTCAGAACCTGCAGTCATTATTCCTCTAGGTCTATGATATTTAAAACTTCTTCCTACCAAATGGACATCATTTGCTATTAAAGCAGAAGCCAATGTATCACCTTTAAATCCGTAATAAGTTTTTCCATTAAATTTAAATGAAACTCTTGAAGTTTCATCAATAAATTTACTAGCCTTAACTCTTAAATTTCTAGACATATTATTTTAAAGGAGGTTTTTCACCCATTCTATAGATTGATTTTATTTCATCATTAGAGGTATCTCTAACCATGTTAAACCATTTTCTGCATCCGTGGGCATGGTTCCATCTTTCAAACTGAATACCTTTAATATTTTTTCTCATAAATAAATATTGTGCCCACTCATCATCACTTAACTCAGTAGGCTGTTTAGGTCTTTCTATATGAGCTTCACCACCAGCTTTAAATTCACTATGATCTCTTTCACCACAAAATGGACAATTAATTATAAACATTTAATGTGCCACTGCTGCTGCACCATGCTCATCTACAAGGTCACCGCTAACAAATCTATTTAAATTGAAAGCTGCATTAAGTTTGTGTGGTTCATCATTTGCAATTGTGTGAGCAAATAAATCACCTGAACCAGGTGTAGCTTTGAAACCACCCGTTCCCCAACCACAATTAAAATACAAACCTTTAATAGTAGTTTTACTAATTATTGGACTAGCATCTGGACAGATGTCCACAATACCACCCCATTGTCTAAGCATTCTCATTCTGCTAAATATTGGGTATAGCTCTATAATTGCATTTAAAGTTCCTTCAACAATTTGATGACTACCTTTTTGTGAGTATGAAATGTAATCATCTGTACCAGCCCCTATTACAAGCTCACCTTTGTCAGACTGACTAACATAAGCATGAACAGCATTGGACATAACAACAGTATCTATAATAGGTTTAACTGGTTCTGAAACTAAGGCTTGAAGTGGCTTACTTTCTAAGGGTAATCTTAAGCCAGCCATGTTTGCAAGCACACTTGAATGACCAGCTGCAGCAACGCCAACTTTTTTAGTCTTAATAAATCCCTTGTTAGTTTCCAAACCTTCAATCTCATTACCACTTCTTTTAATACCTTTAACTTCGCAGTTCTGGATTATATCGACACCCATTTCATCTGCACCACGAGCATAACCCCATGCAACCGCATCATGACGAGCTGTACCAGCTCTTTTTTGTAAAGTTCCACCAAGAACAGGGTAACGAATATCAGGAGAAGTATTGATAATAGGACAAAACTTTTTAACCTCCTCAGTATTTAAATAATATGCATCAACACCATTCAGTCTATTAGCATGCGTTCTTCTTTTTAAATCTCTTACATCCTGAAGATTATGAGCTAAATTCATAACACCTCTTTGACTAAACATTACATTATAATTAATTTCTTGTGATAACCCTTCCCATAATTTTAATGCATGATCATATAGTCCGGCACTAGCATCCCATAAATAGTTAGATCTAATTATTGTTGTATTTCTTCCTGTGTTACCACCACCAATCCAACCTTTTTCAACAACGGCAATATTTTTCATATTATGTTTTTTTGCTAAATAATAAGCAGTAGCCAATCCATGGCCACCACCACCAACTATAACAGCATCATATTCTTTTTTTGGAACAGGTTCTTTCCAAGCTTTCTGCCAATTTTCATGGTAAGAAAAAGCATTTTTAATTAGAGAAAATATTGAATACCTGTTTTTCATAATATTAAATAATAATTACTTTATAAATATTGAATATTCAATACAATCGACTATATCAATATCCCTATGGAAGCGTGGGTGAGTTGGCTTAAACCAGTAGTTTGCTAAATTGCCGTAGGGGTAACTCTACCGTGGGTTCGAATCCCACCGCTTCCGCCATTAAAATAAGGGATGATTCTTAAAAAAGTCTTTCATTTTAATAGGTTTTTTCTCCAATATATAACGATAAACATTATAGTTTTCCATGACACGTTGAACATAATTTCTAGTTTCTTTAAATTTTATTAGTTCAACCCAATCTACAAAATCAACTTGGTTTTTTTGGGGGTCTTTATTTATTTTTTTCCAATATTTAACTCTTTTGGGACCAGCATTGTATGCTGCTGTAGCAAAAGGGTATGCACCATCATAATCTAAAATTAGACCTGCTATATAATGAGATCCTAGATTAATATTGTATTCAGGATCTGTTGTTAATCTTGATTTATTATATGGAAGTTTTGCTTGTTTAGAAACTAGTTTTGCTGTGTAAGGCATTAATTGCATTAAACCTTGTGCTCCAGCATGGCTATTAGCACTCATGTCAAACTCACTTTCTTGTCTAATTATCGAAAGTATAAAAGCTGATTCTGGAATTTTACGACCATTAACATAATTTGGTGTGCTAATTATTGGATAATTAAAATTATTTTGAAATCTTTTTTGATAAGATGCCAATTTTGAAATTTGTATTGCAAAGTCGTACCTGGATATATTAGTCGCAAGTTCTGCGGCTAACACCTCACTACCACTTTCAATATTATCATTAGCAAGATGTTTTAATATACTCTTAGTGTACTTATCTTTATTTAACTCGTCTAAAAGGTAAATAATTTTAACTAGCTCTTTATCATAAAAAAATTTTCTATAATTGTCATTTACTTGATCTTGTTCAACTAATTCAAACTTTTTATCAGGATTAATCTTTAGATAAGCTAGTTGGCCGTAATAAGTTGTTAAATATTTTGTGGCCTCTTCATACCATTTGTATGATTGATCTTTATCACCTATCATTTCATAGGATTTTCCCAACCAATAAGCCCCTCTAGATAAACTTATTGGATACCCAACATTTTGATAGAAATTGTTAAAATGATCAATTGCTAAAATTGGATCATCTAAAAAACTTAGTGCAATCCATCCACTCATCCATTCAGCTTCAGCAAACTCAGGTCCATTTTCAAGAGCATGTTTACTACTTATTTTATAGGCAAGCTCATATTTTTTTTTATAAATTAAAGACCTGGATATTATAGCTCTTTCTTTCCACCATTTATCAGGTCTAACTAAATATTTTTTATTGTTTTTTATTTTAAGAAGTATTTTCAGTGAATCATCTACTCTACCTCTTTTTCTTCTCCATTTTAAACGATCATAATTTAATCCAGCATCATTTTTTAATTCTTTTGGTACATTTTTGATAGCTTGATCTACACCATATGATTTACTCATTAAAATTTGTCTAGCTGTATAAAGCAATTGATAATCCTTAGGAAGATATCTAAGCATCCTTTTTAGATCCCAGTATTTATTTTCCCAAGCAAGATAATCTGCTCTTTTAATATAATCACTTGCATTTAAATATTTTTTATATTTTTTCCTAAAATGTTTCATGTCAGCTCTACTTAAATCTGCTGTAATCCAACCGTCTTTAATTAAATTTATTCCTCTATCAATATCTTCTGTCATTATAAAACTTTCACCCAATATTAATTTACCGTATCCACTTAATGGATCATTTGGTCCAAACCAATTAA
>CAJQTA010000013.1 GCA_905618895.1 uncultured Candidatus Pelagibacter sp. | reverse complement strand
AAATAACCAATAATTATAGCTATAGCTGCTGCTAATATTCTGGGATTGCTTTCTAATTCGAGATTACCCACATTATCTAAAAATATTAATGGAAAAATAATTGCTGGAAAAATCGCAGATGGTACAAAAGATAATATTTCTTTTGCTTTACTGCTTAATATGTCTTTTTTGAGAAAAAAAATCATAGAAAATCTTGTTAAAAAAGTAATCAGACCGCAGTAAAAAATAAGAGACCAGTGCATCATTTGTTATTTTTTTTTATAAAAGTTAATAATGTTGCAACTATTAAAGCTGATATAGCTGAAACAATTATATATGCTTTAAATGGTATTATATTGTAGCCGATTGTTGCAACAATTCCAGATACAAGCATCACAATAACATTTTTAAATTTTCTAAAATCGTTAATTAATAATGCTAAAAAAGTTAAAGATATTGTAAAACTTAATCCAAGTTCATCTGGAATAATTGATCCCATTACTATTCCTATAATTGTAGATATTTGCCAAGTAGTCCAGCACATGTAACCTGACCCTAAAAGATGAAAATGTTTATTTTTATTATTTTCATTATTTTTAAAATAAGTATTAGAAACAGCAAATGCTTGGTCTACCATTACATAAGATAAAATAATTTTCCATGTAAGCCGTAATGTGCTCAAATGTTCTGATAGTACCGCCCCATACAATAAATGTCTTGAATTTACTGCACCAACAGAGCTTAGCATTACTAGAGATGAGGCTCCGCCTGAAAATAATTGTAATAAAACTATTTGTGACGCACCTGCAAACATTATAATTGATGCTCCTAATGTTATATATGGACCCAAACCTAACTCCATTCCAATAACACCATATATAATCCCAAATGGAAAAACTGGTATCATTAGTGGGCTTACGTCAACCACACCTTTAAATAAAGTTTTTAATTTATTATTCATTTTTAAATATGATTTTGTATTAGAAACAAACTATATGATCAATATTAATAGGGCGTTTAATACCAAATTTTTCGTCTACCTCATGTTGATGAATGTGATGAGAGTGTACGAAAACTGGAATTAATTTATTACTACTAGTTTTAAGTGTATAGATAAAATTGGTTCCTCTGAATTTTCTATCTACTACTTCTAGTTTTAAATTACTTTGATCATCATGTTCTAGATCTTCTGGTTGCAACAGGAGCTGAACTTCAGAGCCTTTTGGATAATGTTTAATAAAATCACCTGTTATTGTGCCTAGATCAACGCTCTCTAAGCTATTTTCACCAGTAACTTTTGCTGGAATTAAAATTCCTCTATTTAAAAAATTAACTACCTCTACTGAATTTGGAAAATGGTAAACATTATAAGGGTCATCAAATTGTTTTAATTGTTCATCTAAAATTATTCCACATTTTGTTCCTAAATAAAAAGCTTCATAAGAGTCGTGTGTTACAATTATGGTCGTTATTTTTTGCTCGGTTAATATTTGTTTTAACTTTACTTGAATTTCTTCTTTAAAGCTTTGGTCTACATTTGATAATGGTTCATCTAATAATAGTAAATCAGGATTAGACAGTAGCGACCTCGCTAGAGATGCTCTCTGGGCTTCACCTGAGCTTATTTGATGTGGGAATTTATTTATTACATGTTCAATATGAAGAAATTTAATTATATCGTTAATATTTAAACCTTTTTTTTTATCTTTATTTCTCTCTTCACCAAATTTGATATTTTCGAAAACATTGTAATGTGGAAAGAGCGAATTATCCTGAAATGCCATAGATATATTTCTATGCTCGGGCTCCACATGTGTATCAAGTGAAGAAAGTAATTTATCTTTTAATAAAATCTTTCCTGCATGAATCTTTTCAAGTCCTGCAATTGTTCTAAGAATGGTAGTTTTACCTATTCCAGATGGACCCAATAAACAAATAATATCTCCTTGGTTTTCTATAGTTAATGAAACATTTCTAACTTTGCTTTGAGCACTAGCTGCAAATGTTACATTATTTATTTCTAAAAAGTTTTTTTTCATA
>CAJQTA010000012.1 GCA_905618895.1 uncultured Candidatus Pelagibacter sp. | reverse complement strand
ATATTAAAGGTCTAGATGCTTGGATAGAAAGAAAATGGATTAATAAAACTATTAAAATTAACAATGTTTTTTTTAAGGTAGAAAAAAATATCCCACGCTGTTCAGCAACAAACTTGCAACCAGGAACAGACAAAAAAACTATTGATTTACCATATTTATTAAAAAAAAAATATGGTCATAACGATATGGGAGTATATTTAACTCCTATGAATGATGGTAGCGTCATGATAGGAAATAAAATTGAGTTAAAAATTACTAACTAGGGTTCTCTTTTAAAAAATTAATATACTTAACAACAACATCAAATTTTATATCTTCAATATCTTTATAAGAATTACCAAATTTCTCTTTGACACAAAGAGTAATAGTAAAATAACACCTGACTCTCGACGCCCCCTGACAGCCTAAAACCCTTATACTTGCTGTGTTATTAAAAAAGACTTGGTGTTAATACTAAGCAATTTTAACGACAAAACTGAGCACAAACTGAGCACAAAACCGAGTGGAATAACCACCAACAAATGTGCTATGATCTTGGTTATGAGCCTGACGCAGGTACCTTTCTACCCATAAAATTCACATCAACCTTCAAATAAGCTAGATAAATACCTTAAAATACTCCACGTAATGTGTTCAGGATGTTAGACCCAGTTTGGGCTATATCGACTACATTAAGTTGTAGAAACTGCGACAATCGCGCGCAGGAGGAAAAGTGAAAAATTTTTTAGCAATCTTAATTCTGGTTATTGGAATTGTTTTGTTGATTCCAGATAAGACTCTTGCTGCAGATTGCGATCTTACATTGTCAACTGCTGCAACTTCTAGATATTATTGTGAAGACAATGATACTATGACCATTACCTCTGATGGTTCAACAGAAAGAATATGGACAAATATTGATGCGGGTCATGATAGTAACAATGGAACTGCATCTACCGGTGTAACCATTAACAATGCGGGCACTTTATATTCAAGACAAAGTAATAGTAACGGGACTGGAAGAGGTACTGTTTATTTTGATGAAAGCACCAACGGCACTTTAATCAACAGCGGAACAATATCAGCTGACAGTCATAGAGCTGTGTCTGCTGGTATTGATGATGACACAACAAATTTTACACTGATAAACAGTGGAACAATTCAAGCTTCATGTTGGGCTGCGCCAGATAAATTAGCTGGTACCTCACAAGTGTGTTCCAGCGGTGAAGGTATCCATGGTGTGTATGTAAAAGGTAGTGGCGCGACCATAACTAATGAAACTGACGGAATAATAAAAGCTGATGATTATATTTTATCTGTAAGCGCAAGCAATTCTACTATCACTAACAAAGGACAAATAATTAGTGATGCTACCAGCGGTAACGAGGAACAGTATGGAGTAAATTTTTCTGAAGGTTCTACTGGCACGAACATTTATAATCACGGAACTATAAGAACTGGATATAGGACTATTAGAATTGTAAATTCAAACAATGATGACATAACGCTTACAAATTACAGCGGTGGTACTATTACCTCGTACTATAAAGAAAGTATTTCTGTAGCATCTGGTGTGGATGGATTTACGATTAATAACAATGAAGGTGCAACCATCCAAACAACTGGCACTGATGCTGGTAATGGTATAGTTATGGATGGAAATACCAATGCCACAGTAGTTAATGATGGCACAATAACTTCAGATATTAATGCTTTGCGTTGTTTAAATTGTGCAGATGTTACTTTCACAAATACTGGAACAATCGAAAGTACAGACAGCGATTCTGGAACGGCAACAATTATAAGAGGAGCAACGGGAACAAACACAATTATAAATAGTGGAGATATTACATCGGGAAATGACCGTGCTGTTGATGTTTCGCAAACATCGGGAACTACAGTAACAAATAGTGGAACTATTACAGCAGGAACTAATACTGGTCTTAACTTAGCGCATACCACTAATGCAGTTGTCACTAACTCAGGAACTATTACAGCCGATGATCAAGCTGTCTCTTTAGAAAATGAAGCATCCGCGAGTGCTGGTTCTGGAACATCTCTTACAAATTCAGGAACTATTCAAGTAACAGGAAGTGGAACTACAAAATATGCTATTAAAGTAGGAACTTCTGGCAAACTTTATAATGATGCTACTATAACTAATACTGGAACTATCGCCAGTAGCACAGGGGGAGATTCAATTCATATTTTAGCAAGCACCACAGGGACAAATATTGTTTTGGATGAGGCGCCATCATTTACGGGTGAAGTTGAGCTAAATGATACCGCAACAACTATTACTTTATCATGTGGAATGACGCAAAGTTTAGATTTAGAGGTTCATAGTAAAACTGGCATGACAATCACTAATAATCTTTGTGGAAACGATACCTATGAAATATTAGATTCGGCAAAAAATGCTGATGGAGATAATTCTGAAGACGATGGTTATGTAAGAATTGACGAGGGCCTTGAAGTGGTAAGCAATAATGCAACCTATCGAAGTGAAAATATTTCAACAAAATTTAAAGGGTTATTTAATGCTGCAAATTACATTGATGGAGTTGAGCCTGAGGATAAATTTTTCAGAGTATTTTACAGCAGCGTTAAAAGAGAAAATATGTACAAAGGAAGTATGTTAGGTGTTGTAGGACAACTGAGTCCAATTAACTGGGGCAATGTAACGAGCAATGTCTTTTTAGGTTACAGTAAACACACTGGAGATTTTGATAACGGTGAATTTTTAGGTGGAGACAATTATGCTCTAGGATTAAAGAATGTTTTTACAAAAAATGGATTGAAAGTATCCTTCTCACCCATGATAGGACTTAATGATTTAGACATTACAGATTACGACTCCGATTCTACCGCAAAAGTAAAAACTAATCTATTAAGCGAGTTTTTAGCTTTTAATGGAAAAATCGATAAAGAAATTAAAACGGGTGAAGACAGTTCACTTAATTTAAGCTTTCAATCCACATTAGGACTGCAAAGATTTCCAGACTATTTATCTAGTTTTAGTGATGGTGACTTGTCAGTAGATGAGGCTATTGAACAAGTATTGAGCGGAGGGTTTGAAGTCAAATACAACGAAGAACTTGGTAAAGGTTTTATCATTAAGCCTTATGTTGGTGTAACTATAAATCATAACTTAAATGGCAATATTGATATTGTTAAAGATGATGATAGCTTACCTGCCTCTCCAGCAGACTCCATGACTTCAGGTTATTATGCAGGCCTCACGTTTAATAAAAAGACTAAATATATTAATTTCGATCTAGACCTAATGTATGGAAATGAAGATGGTTTGATTAATCAAATTGCAGCTATTTCATTAACTAAAACATTTGGAAAAGCTAAAGTTAAAACTGCAAAACTTGAAGAAAAATCTGATACTTCAAAAATTGATATAAGTTCAGCTAATCAGGATTATAATCAAGATCTAAAAGAGCTTAAAGAATTAAGAAAAGCAAACGAGACAATAAAAGTTCAAAACGAAGCATTAAAAGCTCAAAATGATAAACTAAAATTGATAGCTCAAAAAACTCTTGAAGAAAACCAAGCAAGCAAAAAATTAATTGTAGAATTGCTTAAAGAAAATGAGAAAATTAAATTCGAAAAACAAATGATGACTAACCACATTTTAGAAAGTGAAAACAAAGAACTTCTTGAAAAACTTGAGGGAAGCAACGTAGAAAACAAACCTTCTAAGAGGTTCTTGATAATTTTTGCTATAATTTTTGCTATAATTTTTGCTATAATTTTTATACTTATAGTAATAGGTTTAACTTCAATAGTTGCGTTTATTTATAATAAAATTATGTATAGACTCGCAAGAACTTGATTCATTTCTACAAAACTAAAAAAGATGAATAAAATTACGAGTCAGCTACGAGTAAAAGCAATCTAAACCTTAATCAGCATTAATAATAAAGAGAAGTATAAGAGTTGTAAGGGGCGTTCTGTTACCCGGTGCCCCAGACCGTGCTTATCAGTTATAGGATTATCTAGGACAGACTGAGCACAAACTGAGCACAAAACCGAGTTAGAACAAAATGCTCTCTTGCTTAACTTGGGTTGCTCTTCAAATGTTCAATGTAATCAACAACTTCTTGAAACTTTTCATCAGGAATATCTTTATATGAGTTGCCAAACTTCTCTTTGACACATAGAGCAATAGTAAAAACCATCTTTCCCTTCTTGTCCCTTTAGGTCCCAAAACCCTTATACTTACTTAGTTGTTAAAATAGACTTGGTGTTAATACAAAGCAATTTTAATGATGAAACTGATAACAAACTGATAACATTTCCGAGTGCTCATTAACCCTCATTCCATCACCTAGACACCTGATTAGACGTTTGGTAGGGTTATTTATTATGAAATCTCCAAATCATTTAGATCTTATAGTCCCAACGATTAAAGCATTAAAAGAAATGGGTGGCACAGCGACTCCAGCAGAAATAGCTAAAAAAGCTATAGAATTAGAAAAATATTCTTGAGAAGATTTTTAAAAATTTCCTATATTGTATTTTTTACTCTAGTTTTATTGTCTTCTAAAGCTTTAGCTGAACCTACATTTATTGCTGATTTTGATATCAGCAATGAAGGATTATCTACAGGGATAACATTTAAACCGGATGGTACAAAAATGTATATTACAGGATCTGCCGCTGATAAAATATCACAATATAACCTAACTAGAGCTTTTGATATTACTTCAGCAGCTTTAGAAAAGTCAGTAACTATTAATTCAGTAGAGGCTGCACCACAAGGTGTAAAATTTAATTCAGATGGAACTGTAATTTTTATTTTAGGAACTGGAAATGATGGGATTGATAGATGGTCTTTAAGTACACCATATGATATTGGATCGATCATTGCAGCAAATACCACTTTTACTTCTATTGGTGGTGATCCAAGAGGATTTGATTTTAATAATGATGGAACCAAAATGTTTATTTTGGATCAGGCAGATAAGCAGATAGAAGAATATAATCTTTCAACACCATATAATCCTGCTACTAAAACTTTAAACAACACACTTTCAAATACATTTACATCTTCTGTTAATTCTCATCAAGGACTAGCTTTCAATAATGATGGATCAAAAATGTTTGTAGTAAAAGGAGAAAATAGTGGGAATAATGCTGATAATAAAATTGAAGAATATGCTTTATCTTCAGCTTTCGATATATCAACCGCAACATTAACTGGCACATTCACACCAACTAGTTCTAGTGCCGCAGACATAGCTGGTCTGGCTTTCAATAGTTCTGGAACAAAAATGTATCACTTAGATTTTGATGGTGATAAAGTTTACGAGTATAGCTTAACTTGTCCTTTTAAAGTCACTAGTTCATCAACATGTGATACGCCTTTAAAAGATAAAGATGTAAGAGGTATAATTGATGCACAAATTAATACTGCTAAAAATTTTGCCAAAGACTCCAGCCAGTCTGCTTTTAAAAGACTATCTATTTTAAAAGCTAATAAATACCAAAACACGACTACACAAAATATAGAATTAGACTTTCCATTGTTAAATTACTGGCGTCAAAAACTTCCAGACAATTTACTTTCAGTTAATGAAAAAGTAGAAGGTGGTCGGTCTATAACTATTGGTAAGAAAGATATAAAAAATAACAAATTAAATAATTTTACCACAGTCTTAAAATCAGATAGCCCGTATGAAAAGTTAAAGAAAATACCCAATAATGTTTTAAATTCTGCACAAGCTAAACTAAACCTAATTCAAAAGTTGGATCAAATTTTACCTGATGATTGGGAGGTGTGGAGCGAAGGTAGTATTAGTTTTGGAAAAATTGGTGAAAGCTCCTTAAGTTCCAAGCAAGATTTAGATAGTCTTGGTATAACTGTGGGTGTTGATACAAAAATGGATGATGATAGAATATCAGGAGTTGCTTTAAGAGTGGGTAGCACTGATGTTGATGTTGGAACCTTTGGTTCTGCAGTTGACACTAACGCTTTAAGTTTATCTGTTTATGGAATTAACAGTTTAGTTAATCGTAATTATTTAAAACACGTTTTTGGGGTTAGTTATTTAGATAGTGACATTGTAAGAAAAGACGAAAAAAAACCAAAAAATACAGGTGAACGTAAAGGCAAGCAGGTTTTTGGTTCACTTGATTTTGGTATAGAATATGAAGATGGTGATGTAATTATTACTCCAATAGGCCGTATTGATGGAAGTTATACGATGCTTAATAGTTATACAGAAGATGGTGAAGCAGCGCTTAGTTATAATGATCAAAACATTAAATCTTTAATGGCTTCTTTAGGAGTATTAATTGATGGAGATGTTGATTTAGAAAATTCAAATGTAAGATCTAGAATTAATCTTGAATATGGTAAAGAGTTTACTTCAAACTCTAAGGTGGTAACAAGTTATGTATCAGACAGCGAAAGTTTTGAATATCAAGCTGATAAAAAAAATAAAGATATATACACAGCAGGTCTAGGGTTTGACTTTAAGCATGACCACGGTTTAACAATTAGTACTGATTACGAAAGACAACAAATTAAGGGCCACGGTTTTATCAATAAATTTACATTATCAACAGGCTTTTTATATAGAAAAGAAACAGAGTTTGCACTTGGACTTAGTG
>CAJQTA010000011.1 GCA_905618895.1 uncultured Candidatus Pelagibacter sp. | reverse complement strand
GGCTTTCACAATGTCAGCTTGAAGGAAAAATTTTTTCCAAATAAAGTAAATTTTTATTCCTTAGAAAATAAAAATAAAATATGTGATTTAGATATATCGGCGTTTAATGACAATGAAAACAAGTATACAACTTTACAAAGATTCACTTTAATAGATTTTTTAAAAAGTAAAATTCCTAGTAATTTAATAAATTATAATAAAAAAGTTGTTGAAGTTCAAAATGTGTCAGAAACTACCAAGGTAATTTTTGAGGACAATTCATCAATAGAATGTGATTACTTAATTATATCTGACGGAATATTTTCAAAAGCTAGATCACTAATTGCAAAGAAAGAAATCAAACCAAAATATTTCAATTCTATCGCTGTAAGAGCAACTATTGATCGCAATGATCTTGGGGATATTGATCAGAATAATATATCTTTATTTTTGGGATCTAATTTGCACTCAGTAGTTTATCCAGTTAACACAGATAGTCAGTTTAACTTCGTAACTATTCTCAGAAAAAGTCTAAAAAGTCAGGAATTAGATGATTACAATTTATTTAATAGTAAAAGTTTTGTTTCATCTGTTTTATTGGAAATATCAAAACAAGTAGATACTAGTATTATAGAAAATTTAAAAGATATTAAGTGCTTTCCTGTATTTGTGAGCACAGAAATATCTCAACCAAAAAATAAGAACACCTTTCTCATTGGAGACGCTTTTTTTGCTTTTCCACCAACCTTTGCACAGGGTGCGTCTCAATCAATAGAAGTTGCGCACGAACTATATGAAAACTTTGAAAATGAAAATAATCAATTTAATAAGAAAAGAATTAAAAGAACAAAGATGATTGATAAAAAATCAAGATTAAATTATTTTGCTTTTCACCTTTCTAGCTCATTGATGAGTGGAATTAGAAATTTAATAATGAGATATTTAGTTAAAAATAATAAATTTATTAATAGTTATTTGGGTAAAATTTATAAAAATTAATTATTAGCAATTAATCTTTGTCTTAAATTGTCAATAGGAACAGTTGTGCCATTTACATTGTAATGCCAATAAGTCCAACCATTACAGCTTTCAGAACCAAGAATTGTTGCTGCTACTTTATGAATAGAACCTTCAGCTTGATTATGCTTGATACTTCCGTCAGCCATAATTTTAGCCATAACCTTTTTCTTTTGATCAAAAATATTTGTTCCTGGTTTGATAATTCCAAGCTCTACTAAAGATCCAAAAGGTATTCTTGGTTTGGATCTATTATTTTTAAGAGTGTCTAAGAAATCATCTTCAATAGGTTTTGTATTTTTTAATCTTTGTTCAGCAGCTTTAAAATAATTTTTTTCTTTTTCTATCCCACAATAATTTCTACCTAATTTTTTAGCAACAGTAGCTGTGGTTCCAGACCCTAAGAATGGATCTAAGATCATGTCATCTTTATTTGAAGATGCTAATAGCACCCTATGAAGTAAAGATTCTGGTTTTTGAGTGGAGTGAACTTTTTTACCATTTTTCTTTAATCTTTCAGCCCCATTGCAAATAGGTAAGTTCCAATCTGATCTCATTTGAAGATCGTCATTTAAACATTTTAATGATTGATAATTAAAAGTATATTTTGACTTTTCACTTTTAGATGCCCAAATTAAAGTTTCATGAGCATTGGTAAATCTTGTTCCTCTAAAGTTGGGCATTGGATTTTTTTTGTTCCAAATCACATCATTTAAAATCCAGAAACCTAAATTTTGTATTGCTGTTCCAACTCTAAAAATGTTGTGGTAACTTCCTATTACCCAAATTGCACCATTTTTTTTTAAAATTCTTTTACATTCTTTCAACCACGCAACCGTGAATTCATCATACTTTTTAAAACTTTCAAACTGGTCCCACTTGTCATTTACAGCACTGACTTTGCTTCTATCAGGCCTTGTAAGAGAATTTTTTAACTGAAGGTTGTATGGAGGGTCAGCAAAAATAAGATCAAAGGTTTCGGCTGGAATTTTTTTTAATTCCTCAAGGCTGTCACCATTAATAATCTTATTTTTAAAATTGTTGTCCATTTCTATAAAACAATTAGACTCGAAATGGATTCCATGGTCAACTTCAGATTGAATTAATTGGATTCTATTTGTGTTTAGATTTTTTTTAACAACTAGATATTGTGTTGTTCCACATGAAACTTATTTTAAATTAGAAATAGGGGAGAATGTTTTCCGGTGATATTTTGTAATGCCAAATTTTTTAATGGCACTCAGGTGCTCTTTAGTTCCATAGCCAGAGTTGGTTTGCCACCCATAATTTTTAAATTTTTTAGAAAGAGTGGTAATAAATCTGTCTCTACTAACTTTTGCGATGATAGAAGCAGCAGAAATACTAGGAATTTTTTGGTCTCCTTTAATAATATATTTTAAGTTATAGTTTTCAAGATTTGGCAGTTTATTACCATCAATTAAAACAAGTGATGGCTTCTTTTTAAGTTTTATTATAGCTCTTTTCATTGCAAGCAAGCTTGCATGCAGTATGTTAATTTTTTCAATTTCTTTAACTGATGCTTGACCTATAGCCCATATAGAATTTCTTTTTATATAAGCAAAAAGTTCTTCTCTTTTATTTTTAGATAAACTCTTTGAATCCTTTAATAATCTTTTATTAATTGATTTATTTAATATAACAGCTGCCGCGTAAACTGGGGCAATTAAACTTCCTCTACCCACTTCATCAACACCAGCTAAAATTTTCATTAAATATGCAAATTTAATTTAGTAATTTTTTGTTTTATTTTTTTTAAGTCTTCCCATGAATGTTTTTTATTTTCAGGAACCCTTAAAAGGTATGAAGGATTAAAAGTTATAATAACATCATAGTTTGTGTCTTTTACTATGACCTCTTTCCATTTTCCTCTTTCAATGGTAATTTTACTATTTAAGCCTGTTAATGATTCCATGGCTGTGCTTCCCATAAGAATTATTATTTTGGGTTTTATAATAGAAATATGTCTTTGAAGAAATTGAGAATATCTTTTAATTTCCATAGAAGTAGGCTTTCTATCTTCTGGTGGTCTAAAATTTACAGCATAAGTAGAATAAATATTTTCTTTCTTAATATTTATTGCGTTTAACATTTTTTTTAAGAGGTCTCCAACCTCACCCAAAAATGTTAGTCCAATCTTGTCTTCATTAACGCCTGGAGCTTCTCCAATTAGCATCATAGGACTATTAATATTTCCGTCACCCAAAACTATTTTTTTAGAGTTATTTTTTAAACTACAATCTTCAATTGAGTTTATTTGTTCTTTTAATTCAGTAAGCGCTTTTTCTTTATTAAGTTCTTCAACATCATTCCCTTTTTTTGAGTTGTTAGAAGTATTTTTTATTCTATTGATAGGGTTTTTGTCAAAAATAAAGTTAGATCCAATAGAATTCAATAATTCTGAATTATAATTCGTATTTTGATTTATTGCTTTTTTAGACATACAATAGTTAAATGTTAATAAATTTTTTTAAGTTCATTTTAGTATTATTGTTTTTTCAAAGTCCATTATACTCAAAAAGTAAGACTTTAAACGACTTTAATTCTCGCTATTTATCAAATTATTTTTCAGCAATTGTTGCTTATGAGAACAAGGATAATACTGAAGCCTTAAAATTTTTCAAATCTTCAAAGTTTTTGATCAAGAAACACAGCTCTTATCTTGAAAGGTATATTTACTCATTGGTACTTGAAGGCAAGGTTCAGCAAGCAACCAATGAAATTAAACTTAATTCAACCAAAAGTAATTCCAATTTTTTTGAGGCTCATTTAATTTTAGCTCTAGATAGCTTGAAGAAAAAAAATTATAAAAAAAGCAAAGATTATTTAAAGCAATCTTACAAATTTATCAATAATGATAGAATTACATTAATAATTGCAGAAACATTAAAAGAATACTTACATGTCTTTGAAGAAAATAAAATTCCTAACATAAAAAAAAATTTTGGGAATTTTTCATTAATTAATGAAGTTTTTCAAAGGTGTTATTTAAAAGACAAAAAGACAAAAATTTATTTTGATCAAATAATTAACTCTACAAATGATGAAAATTATTCTAGATATATATTCTTTTATGTAAATTATTTGATTGAAAACAATAAATATAAAGAAGCAAAAGAAATAACTGATAGTTTGGATTATTTAAATTCCTCTTTATTAATTTCACAAGGAAAAAAATGGATTCAGAATAAAAATTTAGAAAAATTTAGAAAAATTTTCTCTTGTAAAAATTCTAATGATGTAGTGAGTGAATTCTTTTTTTTAATAGCCAATTTATATTCTACTCAAAATGAGTATGAAAAATCTAACTTTTATTTAAATATTTCCTATAATTTAAATCCTGAATTTTTATTTAATTTATCTTTACTGGCAGAAAATTATTATCTAAATGGCGAATATTCAAAAACTTTAAAAATTTTGGAATCTTTTGACAAAAAAGACCAATTTTATTATTGGTTTAAATTAAAAAAAGAAGCGCAAATTATTTCTAAGGAACAAAGCAACGAAGACTCTTTAAATTTTATTAATTCAAAGTTTAAAAAAATTAAGAACCCATCTACCAAAACAATTTTAGATATTGCAAATTTTAATAAAAATGCAAAGAAATATAGAAAGGCCATAGATTATTATGATCAAATACTTTTAAGAATAGATGTTAATTCCGAGCTTTATTCTGAAATTTTATACAGAAGAGGAGGTAGCCATGAAAGATTAGGAGATTATGAAGATTCAGATAAAGATCTGCTAAAATCTTTAGAAATCAATCCGGGTAATGCTTATGTATTAAATTATTTAGCCTACTCCTGGTTAGAACGAGGGTACAAAATAGATATTGCACTTCAAATGCTTGAAGAAGCCTATGCAAAAAAAAGTAATGATCCCTATATAATTGATTCAGTTGGGTGGGCTTATTATTTGATTGAGGACTATGTAAAAGCGGAGAAATTTTTAATAAGAGCAGTTGAATTAATGCCAGAAGACCCAACTGTAAATGATCACTATGGAGATATCCTTTGGAAATTAAATAGAAAAATTCAGGCAAGGTATTTTTGGGGAAATGTTTTAAATTTAAAAGAAACAGAAGATGAAATGAAAAAAAAGATAAAAAATAAGTTAACTAAAGGTCTGAAAAATTCTTAGTTTATGAAATTTTTCAAGATTAAGTCTCATGCTAAAGTAAATCTTGCACTAAATGTAATAGGAAAAACCTCTAAATTACACAAAATTGAAAGTATAGTTTCTTTCATTGATTTACATGATTTGATTTATTTAAAACTAATAGACAAGAAAGATCACATAGTAACTTTTAAGGGCAGGTTTTCGTACAATATTAGCAAAATAAACACAATTACATCATTATTGAAATTACTAGATAAAAAAAAACTTTTAAATAATCAAAAATTTGAGATAAAAATTGTTAAAAATATACCTCAAGAATCAGGAATGGGTGGTGGCTCAATGAATGCAGCAAGTTTAATAAATTTTTTTATTGATAAAAAAATAATGAGGATAAAAAAAAATGAGCTAATAAAGGTAACAAGTTTAATAGGTTCTGATGTTATTTTAGGTGTAAAACCACAAAACACAATTTTATCTTTAAAAGGAAAAATTAAAAAATATAACAAAAAGATTAAGCTACATACATTAGTGGTAAAACCTAACTTCGGTTGTTCTACAAAGAGTATTTATTCGAAGGTCAGAACATATTCAAAATCTCAATTTAATTTTCCTAAATTATCAATGTTAAAAGTAGAATATTTATGTACTTTAAATAATGATTTGGAGGAAATTGCATTTAAAAATTATCCAAAGCTTAAAAAAATTAAATCATTTTTATTAACTATAGCCAACACTGCATTTGTGAGGATGTCTGGATCTGGCTCATCAATTGTGGCTTATTTCCATTCTAAAAGGGCTTGTGTTAATGCATACAAGCAGTTTAAAGCGAAATTCAATACTCACTGGTGTATTGTATCAAAAACTATATAATTTTTTTTTTTTATGTTATACGAAATTAATATTGGGGCGTAGCCAAGTGGTAAGGCACTGGTTTTTGGTACCGGCATCCTAGGTTCGAATCCTAGCGCCCCAGCCATATATGAATAATTTAATAGATAAAATTTTTTTTAGATCTCAAAATCTTAATTACATAAATTTAGGTATCAGAAACATTAAAAACGAAACTGAAGTAGAGAAAATATTTAGTGCCATTCATTCATTTTCACAAAACAGTGAAATTCGATATGTTGGGGGTTGTGTTAGAAAAATTATTAATAAAGAAAAATTTGACGATATAGACTTAGCTGTAAATTTAATACCATCTGATGTTTGTGAGGCTCTTAAAAAAAAAGATATAAAGTATTATGAAAGTGGGATTGAACATGGAACAATTACAGCGTTAATAAATAATATTAAGTTTGAAATAACTTCGCTTCGAAAAGATGTTGAAACAGATGGAAGGCATGCAAAAGTAGAATTTTTAGATAATTGGAAAGAAGATGCATCTAGAAGAGATTTTACAATCAATTCTATTTATGCAGATATCGAAGGAAATCTATTTGACCCTTTCGATGGAAAGAAAGATTTAGAAAATGGAAAAGTAGATTTTATAGGAGACGCCGAAACAAGAATTAAAGAAGATTATTTAAGAGTGCTAAGATATGTTAGATTTTTTCTTAATTATTCAAAAAATAAACATGACCCTAAAATTATTAAAACAATTAAAAAAAATTTAAATGGATTTTCCAATATTTCTTCTG
>CAJQTA010000010.1 GCA_905618895.1 uncultured Candidatus Pelagibacter sp. | reverse complement strand
TTTTTCGTTTAAAACTCCCCATGATTTTGAAAGTAAAAATATCTTTTGAGGATCTCCTGTTATTCCATAAATTTTATTTTTAAATGAATCCAAATATTCTTTAATTACTTCAGGACTATCTCTTTCAGGGTCAATACTAACAAAGTAAACTTTAAATTTTTTGTTTTCTTTATAGTTTAGCATTTCGATAACCTGATTTAGATTAGCCAAAGTCATAGGACATATATCTGGACAATTTGTAAAGCCAAAAAAAATTGCAGTCAATGGACCTTGAAAAGATTTCTCTGTTATGGTTTTATTATTCACATCAGTTAAAAAAAAGGATGAACCAGCATATGATGCGACAATATCCTCTTTCTTTTGTTGCACAGATAATACAATAGGAAGCATAATAAATAGAAAAATTAACAAACAGCCCCCCAGAATAGTTATTGATGTCTTTAATTTCATAATTTATGCAATAATATATTATATATTATTATTATGTCTAAATTTTTTAAAAATTTTTTTGGTACATTATCTGATAAGCCTTGGAATAAGGATCAGATAGAAACAGATAACTACCATCAAGGTAAAACTTTTGATGTATCGTTAGAAACATCAGCAGTTATAGTTATTTTTGGAGTTAGCACTGTATTGTTTAGTTTAGTTTTGACGGGGTATCTTTATAGCATACCTGTAAGTCAAGATACCGAGTACCTATTAAAGCCAAACTTATTATGGTCAAACACGCTAATTTTATTATTTGTAACCTATTTTTTTAATAAAATTACAAACGATCTCCAAAATAATAAATTTGAAAAAATTAAAAGTAATTTACTTATAGTTGGTTTTTTATCTTATTTATTTTTATTTGGACAAATATTATTCTGGTTTCAATTGATGGGAAGTGGAAATTATGTTTCAACAAATAATTATTTTTCATCTTTTTATATTTTTACAGCGCTTCATGGGCTTCATCTTTTAGGAGGATTATTTTTTTGGGGAAAAATTTTTTCTAAAATTAGAAAACTTAAAAAAGAAGACACTATAAAAGAAAAGAAAAGCATTGATGCTTTATCACTTTACTGGACTTTTTTATTAATTGTTTGGATAGTATTTTTTTTTATTATGTATATTTTTAATGATAGTGTAATTGAGTGGTGTAAAGCCTTGCTTAGCTAAAAAATTGAAGGAAAAGCATTAAAATAGCCCCAACAATAATAATAAAAATTAATAAAGCATTAACAGATTTTAAGTATTTTTTTATTTCTGGTTTTTTTTCTTTTCTGGAGAATGATCCCGCACCATATGAAATGACAAGAAAAAATAAAAAGACCAAAATAATTATAACTGCAAAAATTCCAAATTTTCCAAGCATATTTTGTTTATTATGCAGGTTTAATAAACAATTTATTATGACATTTTGTCGCTAGATTAATGTATGTTTCTTTAATACGTTTTGAAAAGAGTAATTATGCATGCAGGGTTTATATTTTTAGCAGTAATTGTTGGTTCGGTATTGTTCCATATTTTTACTCCATGGTGGTGGACAGATATAGCTTCTAACTGGGGAGCGATGGATGACACAATTAACTTAACTTTTTGGATTGGTGGCGGAGTATTTATTTTAGTTTGTTTATTTATGGTATTTTGTCTTTTAAGGTATTCTTATAAAGAGGGCCGTAAAGTTGAATACAAACCAGAGGATCATAAGTTAGAAAAAATATTAACTATTGCTACTACTGTAGGGGTTATTGCACTTTTAGCTCCAGGACTTATTGTTTATAACGACTATATTAATACCCCAAAAAATGCGTTGCAAATTGAAGTGAACGCATGGCAGTGGGGTTGGCAATACAGATTGCCTGGTGAAGATGGAAAATTAGGAACAGCGAAAGTAATTAATATTAATGACGATAATCCATTTGGAATTAATTTAGACGACCCTAATGGTAAAGATGATATTTTAATTCAAAGCGATGTGCTTCATTTAAAAACTGACAGACCAGTAAAAATTCTATTAAGATCTCTTGACGTTTTGCATAATTATTACGTTCCTCAATTTAGAGCAAAAATGGACGCTATTCCTGGAATCATTTCTTATTACTGGTTTGAACCAAATAAAGTTGGAGAGTACGAAGTTTTATGTGCTGAATATTGTGGAGTAGGTCATTATGCTATGAGAGCAAAAGTTATAGTTGAAAATGAAAGTAATTATGAAAATTGGCTTAATGAACAAGAAACTTTTTCAGATTTAATTGCAAAACAAGGAAATGATAATCTAAAAACAACATTAATTGCTAAAAGTAATGATTAAATAATGTAAAGGATAATTATGTCAGACGAATATAAAAACCAAAGTTCCCCTCTTGAAGCACAGTCTTCAGAAACAATGTCTGGCTCATCTAATGGTTCTGCAACAGATATTGATTACGTAAGGCCTGCAGAACTCCCTGAACAAGACCTTTATCATGGTCATAGTTTTATTACTAAGTGGGTTTTTTGTCAGGATGCAAAAATTATTGGAGTACAATATTTTCTTACTGCAGTATTCACAGGAATAGTTGGCCTTATTCTTTCTTGGTTAATGCGTTTACAATTAGGTTATCCAGATCTAGTTCCATTCATTACAGCTGAGCACTATTATCAATTTGTGACTATGCATGGAATGATAATGGTTGTTTATTTTTTAACAGCATTATTTTTAGGAGGTTTTGGTAATTATTTAATTCCTTTAATGGTTGGTGCAAGGGACATGGTCTTTCCTTATGTAAACATGGTTAGTTTTTGGATGTTTTTCATAGCAGTTTGTGTTCTTATGGCCAGCTTTTTTGTTCCAGGTGGACCAACTGGAGCAGGGTGGACGCTATACCCACCTCAAGCAATTTTACCAGGGAGTCCTGGTTCAGGCGCAGGAATTATTTTGATGCTTGTTTCCTTATCTTTGTTTGTCATAGGTTTTACCATGGGCGGATTAAATTATATAATTACGATTTTACAAGCTCGAACTAGAGGTATGACTTTAATGAGAATGCCCCTTACTATATGGGGAATTTTTACTGCAACAGCCCTAGCTATGTTGGCTTTTCCAGCTTTATTAGTTAGTTGTATTATGATGACTTTAGATAAGGTTCTCGAAACTAGTTTCTTTATGCCAGCAATTTTACAGGCTGGAGAGGTGTTGGATTATGGTGGAGGAAGCCCAGTTCTTTTCCAACACTTATTTTGGTTTTTTGGTCACCCAGAAGTTTATATTGTAGCTCTTCCTGCTTTTGGAATCGTTTCAGATTTAATATCAGTTCATGCAAGAAAAAATATTTTTGGATATCGAATGATGGTTTGGGCTATTGTGGGTATTGGAGCTTTAAGCTTTTTTGTTTGGGCTCACCATATGTATGTAAGTGGAATGAATCCTTGGTTCGGATTTTTCTTTGCAACAACTACGCTTATTATAGCAGTTCCAACTGCGTTAAAAGTTTACAACTGGATAATAACACTATTTAGAGCAAATATAAGAATGAATACTGTAATGCTTTTTTGTTTAGGCTTTATTGTAACTTTTGTAAATGGGGGAATTACTGGAATTTTTTTAGGAAATGTAGCTGTAGATATTCCATTATCTGATACATATTTTGTTATTGCTCACTTTCATATGGTGATGGGTATTGCCCCACTTATGGTAATCATGGGAGCTGTTTATCACTGGTTTCCTTTGGTTACAGGAAGAATGTTAAGTGAAAAATTAGGTAAATGGCATTTTTGGATTACTTTTTTAGGAGCGTACTCAATTTATTTTCCAATGCATTATCTAGGTTTTATTGGGGTGCCAAGAAGATATTTTGAAATGTATGATAGTCCATACGTAGCCTCGGCCACTGGAATGAATGAATTCATCACACTGGCAGCTTTAATTGTTGGTGCTTCGCAACTTATATTTATTTACAATATTGTAGCAAGTCTAAGAATTGGAAAACCAGCTGGAAAAAATCCTTGGAAAGCAAATTCTTTAGAGTGGTTAACACCAGATGTACCGCCAACTCATGGTAATTGGGGAGACAAGTTGCCAATTATTTATAGATGGCCTTATGACTTTAATGTTCCAGGTGCAAAAGAAGATTATATAACTCAAACAACACCACCAAGTGAAGTCATAAATGCGGAAGTAGAAAAAACTTAATTATAAAATATGTCAGACAATTCATTAAATAATTTACCAAGCGGTTACAAGGGTATGGCTCATGACATGGCCTCAGATCAAACCACATTTAAAGGTGTTCAGTGGGGTAAGGTTATGATGTGGATTTTCTTACTAAGTGATACTTTTATATTTAGTTGTTTTTTAATTTCGTATATGAAGGGAAGAACTTCTACAGTAGCAGATTGGCCAAACACAAGTGAAGTTTTTTCATTACATGTAGGTAGTGTACCTGTTCCATTATTATTAATCGCAATAATGACATTTGTTTTAATTACAAGCAGTGGAACTATGGCTCTTGCAGTCAAATATGGCTATGAAAAAAATAGAAAAATGTGTGGTTGGCTTATATTGGCTACGGCAATAGGAGGACTTACTTTTGTTGGAATGCAAGCTTTTGAATGGTCAAAATTAATACATGAAGGAGTTAGACCTTGGGAAAATCCATTCGGAGCAAAACAATTTGGTTCATATTTTTTTATGATTACAGGGTTTCATGGAACTCACGTTTCAATCGGAGTAATTTTTTTATTTATTTACGCTAGAAAAGTTTTCAAAGGTGATTTTGATAATGGTAAAAGAGGCTTTTTTACTACAATGAAATCAGATTATGTTGCAGTAGAGATTTTAGGGCTTTATTGGCATTTTGT
>CAJQTA010000009.1 GCA_905618895.1 uncultured Candidatus Pelagibacter sp. | reverse complement strand
TTATAGCCGTCACAGTTTGTATTAGATTGGCGTTCTTCCCTCTTGCTAATTTTAGTTTTAAGAGTATGGGAAAAATGAAGCTTTTAGCTCCTGAGATGGCAAGACTAAAAGAGCTTCATAAGGAAGACAAAATGAAGTTACAACAAGAAATGATGGCTCTTTATAAAAGAGAAAAAGTTAATCCTATGAGTGGTTGCTTACCAATATTGGTTCAAATTCCAGTATTCTTTGCTTTGTATAAAGTTTTGTTTGTTACCATTGAGATGAGACACATGCCATTTTATGGTTGGATACAAGACTTAAGTGATAGAGACCCAACTTCAATATTTAATCTTTTTGGTTTAGTTCCATGGGATCCCCCATCATTTTTAATGATTGGTATTTGGCCAATATTAATGGGCATAAGCATGTTTATTCAACAAAAACTAAATCCTACTCCACCAGATCCAATTCAAGCAAAAATATTTATGTTTTTTCCGGTTTTTTTAACAGTAATACTTGCGCCTTTTCCTGCTGGCTTGGTTATCTACTGGACATTTAACAATATCTTCACAATGATTCAGCAATATATCGTTCAAAGAAAAATGACTATTAAAACAACTTAGATGCCATCGTTAAAAGAAGAGGAATTAAAAAACATTTTACCTAAGGATGGCCCAACAGTTGAGGAGGTAAAAAAATACTTAGAAAAATATAATGATGAATTTATTGTCATTAAATGTGGTGGTAGTATTTTAGTTGATCCAAATTTATTTAAAATTTTTATCGAAGATGTTGTTGTTTTAAATAGACTAGGCTTTAACCCTATAATTGTCCATGGTGGTGGCAAGAGAATTAGCAAAAAACTTGGTGAACTTAATATTCAAAGTAATTTTATCAAGGGACTAAGAGTTACAGATAAAGATACAATTAGCATAGTTGAGGATGTATTAATTGAATTTAACAAAGAAATTGTTAATGCTTTAAATAATCAATCTTGTGAAACAAGAAGAATTACTTCAAAAGAATATAACATAATAACTGTAAAACCTGAGAGTGAAGAATTAGGTTTCGTAGGCACTCCCACAAATATTAAGGGTAATGTTTTAAAAGAAATTATTAAAGTTAATGAGGTGCCTGTCATTGCTCCATTAGGATTAGATAAAAATAATCAAACTTTTAATATCAATGCAGATACAGTTGCTGGTGCAATTGCCAAAGAATTAAAAGCTAGAAGATTAATAATTATTAGCGATGTAGAAGGTGTATTAGGCGATGAAAAAAAACTAATACCTGAAATTAACTCAATACAAGCCAAAAAAATGATTAACAATGAAATTATATCAGGTGGAATGATACCTAAAATTAACAATTGTTTAGATGTTGCAAAAAATGGGGTTAAGGCGGTATGTATTATTGATGGAAGAAAAAATCACTCTATACTCTTTGAGTTGCTTTCTGATAAAGGTTCTGGAACTTTAATCAGAGAATGAAAAATTTATTAGATATTAAGTATTGGATTTTTGACTTGGATAACACACTTTATTCTGGGCAAACAAAAGTGTTTTCTGAAGTAGATAAAAAGATGAGCGCATTTATATCAAAAAAAATGAGTGTAGATTTAATTAAAGCAAAAGAAATCCAAAAAAAATATTTCTATGAGTCTGGAACAACATTATCAGGATTAATGAAACATGATGGAATTGACCCACATGAATTTCTTGAATTTGTACATGATATAGACATTAGCTGGCTGCCTAAAGATTTGTTATTAAAAGAAGAATTAATTAAGATAAAAGAAAAAAAATATATTTTTACAAATGGTTCTCATGCTCATGTGGAAAATGTAACCAAGCAATTAGGAATAGATGGTTTGTTTGATGGGGTGTTTGATATTGTGGATGCTAATTTTATACCAAAGCCACATATTGATCCCTATAAAAAAATAATGAAAAAATTTGATTTAGACCCAAAAAAATCAATATTAATAGAAGATATAGCTCATAATTTAGAGCAGGCTAAAAATTTAGGAATGAAAACGTGTTGGCTTGAAAATGATGAAAGTTTTGCAAAAAAAGATGCTAATAAACCTTACATTGATTATAAGATTAATAGCTTGCCTTCTTTTCTACAAAAAATTAATATACTAAAAGCTTCATAAATTAATCTAATAACAAAAAAATATGAAAGAATTTGAAAATATTATCAATACCGCTTGGGACAATAAAGACTCAATTAATGGTCAATCTGATCAATCAATATTAGATGCAATTAAGGAGACAATTGAACTCGTTGATAAAGGTGCTTTAAGAGTCGCTGAAAAAAAAGACAATGAGTGGGTGGTCCACCAATGGATTAAAAAAGCAATCCTTTTAAGTTTCAAAACTAACGAAATGCAAACTCTTGCAGGGCCCTATGCTACATGGTGGGATAAAGTTAGGGGAAAAACTGCAGGCTGGGGAAGAGAAGAACACAAAAAAGCTGGATTTAGAATGGTACCTAATGGAGTTGTTAGACACGGATCCTTCATTGGGAAAAATGTTGTCCTGATGCCATCATTTGTAAACATTGGAGCTTACGTAGATGAAGGAACTATGGTCGATACTTGGGCATCAGTTGGATCTTGTGCTCAAATAGGAAAGAACTGCCACATATCTGGTGGTGCTGGAATTGGTGGCGTATTAGAGCCAATGCAAGCTAACCCAACAATTGTTGAGGATAATTGTTTTATTGGAGCTCGGTCAGAAATTGTTGAAGGAGTAATTGTTGGTGAGGGGTCGGTTTTATCTATGGGAGTTTTTATTGGTCAATCAACAAAAATTGTTTACAGAGAAACTGGGAAAGTAATACATGGAAAAATTCCACCCTACTCAGTAATAGTTCCTGGTAGTTTACCAAGTAAAGATGGTAAAGGTCCAGCTTTATACTGTGTAGTAATAATTAAACAAGTTGACGAAAAAACTAGATCTAAAACTTCTATTAACGATCTATTGAGAGACTAAATGCCAACTTATAATGAAATTACATTAGCAAAAGAGCTAATAAAATTTCCAAGCATTACACCTGTTGATGCAGGCATAATGAAATTTTTAGCAAACAAACTAACTACTATTGGATTTAAGTGTAAAATTTTAGAGTTTAAAGAAAAAAACTCTAAACCAGTTAAGAATTTATATGCAAGACTCGGCAAATCTCAGCCAAACTTTATGTTTGCTGGTCATTTAGATGTGGTGCCCCCAGGGAACTTAAATGATTGGACTGTTAAACCGTTTAATCCAACTATTAAAAAAAATCACCTTATTGGAAGAGGTGCAAATGATATGAAGGGTGCAATTGCAAGTTGGGTTGTTGCTGTAAATAATTTTGCATCAAATAATAAAAAGATTAAAGGTTCTATTAGTCTATTAATTACTGGTGATGAAGAAGGGATTGCAATCAATGGCACTAAAAAAGTAGTTGATTACTTAAAAAAGAAAAAAGAAAAAATAAATTTTTGTTTAGTCGGAGAACCTACTAATCCAAATAAACTTGGTGAAATGATTAAAATTGGCAGAAGAGGAAGTATTAATACTGAATTAACTATAATTGGAACTCAAGGCCATGTTGCATATCCTCATCGTGCTAACAACCCATCAACTATAATAATTAAAATACTAGATGAAATAAAAAAAATAAAATTTGATAAAGGAACAAGGGATTTTCAACCAACAAATTTAGAAGTAACTAAAATCAATATCGATAATACTGCTGATAATATTATTCCAGACGTCGCAAGAGCTACATTTAACATAAGATTTAACGATAAACACACTTCTTCAAGCTTAAAAAAAAAATTAAATAAAATTTTTAAGAAAATTACTAAAAAAAATAAATCTAATTTTAAAACAGAATACCGTGTATCAGGCGAAGCATTTTTGACTAAACCCAATAAAACTACTTATATGATTCAAAATGTTATAAAAAAAATTACAAAAATTAAACCTCAATTATCTACAACAGGTGGAACTTCAGACGCAAGATTTATTAGAAAAATTGCTCCGTGTTTAGAATTTGGTTTGGTAGGCAAAACTATGCATAAAGTAGATGAAGCGGTGTCTATTTCAGATTTAAAAAAGTTAACTAAAATATATTCTGAAATTCTTAAAAATTACTTTTAATGATTTATATTAAAGCAAATATCCCAAAAGAACTGGGTGATATTGATGATAAATTTGTAGAAAAAAACTATGGAATGTCAAAAGTAGAACGAGAAACTATTTATCAAGAATATCAATCTTAAATGAAAACTGGTTTAATTACTTCTGATTCTTATCAAAATCATAATACAGGCGATGGACATCCTGAAAAAATTGATAGAGTTACGGCAGTTATCAACAATTTTAAAAAGTTAGATAATAAAAATTTAATTTGGAAGAAGCCATCAAAATTTGACAGATCACTTTTAGAAATAACTCACAATTCCGATTATATAAATTTTGTAGAAACGTCTTTTCCAAAAAAAGGGTTATCTTTTTTAGATGGTGATACAATTGTCTCTCCAGGAAGCAAGGAAGCTACTTCAGATGCTGTAGGATCAATCATTACAGCTATTGATGGTGTTCAAAATAAAGAGTTTAAAAATGCTTTTTGTGCCGTCAGACCTCCGGGGCATCATGCAGAAAAAAATAAAGCTATGGGTTTTTGTATTTATAATAATGTAGCTGTTGGAGCTAATTATTTAATAAGCAAATATAAACTTAACAAAGTAGCAATTATTGATTTTGATGTTCACCATGGAAATGGAACTCAAGATATTTTTTATGATAATAAAAAAGTTTTGTATATTTCAACCCATCAATTTCCCTATTACCCAGGATCCGGTACAGAACAAGAAAAAGGTAAATACAACAATATATTTAATATTCCTCTTCCTGCTGGAACTACTTCTGAAGAATATTTAAATGCATATGAATTTGTACTCAAAAAAATAAGTGAATTTAAACCTGAATTTATATTGATCTCAGCAGGTTTTGATGCACATAAAGATGATCCTCTGGCTCAATTTCAATTAGAAAGTAAAGATTTTTATGAGATTACAAAGAGGACTTTGGAATTATCTAACTTATATTCTGATGGAAATGTTGTCTCCATTTTAGAGGGTGGTTATGACCTTCTAGCACTTCAAGAAAGCACTGAGATGCATGTAAAGGCTCTATTAGAATTTAATTGATAATTTCCCAATAGAGATTAAAGAACTCACAATGAAACTTTATAAAATTACAAAATCAAACATCGATAAAAAAGGTCGTGGCCTTTATGCTACTAAGAATATCAAGGAAGGCACAAGAATTATTGACTATGTTGGAAATATTATAACAAAAAAGCAAACAGAAGAATCTGAAAAATTTGATAATTCTAAGCCTATTTATTTATTTAATTTAAATAATAGATATGATCTTGATGGAGATGTTTCGTGGAACACAGCTCGTTTAATAAATCATTCTTGCTCTAACAATTGTGATTATAATGGAACTGGTTTAAAATTGTGGGTTATTGCCATAAAAGATATTAAAAAAGGCCAAGAACTAACTTGTGATTATGGTTTTGGATATGATGAAAACTATAAACAATTTAGATGTAAGTGTGGATCTAAAAATTGTTGTGGCTATATAGTGCGGGCAGAATCAAGGTGGCGAATTAATAAAAGATTTAGCATGAGTGTTGAAAATAATAGTAGAGCTAATAAATAACTTTTTCTAAAAATAAACCATGCGCTGGCGCTGGCGGAGCACACAAAATTCTCTTTTTAGATTTCAAAATTATTTCAAACTTTTTTAAATCCCATTTTTTTTCAGCTAAATATTTTAAACAACCCACCATTGATCTAACTTGTTGTTGTAAAAAAGATTGCGATTTAAATTGTATTACAATTCTATTTTTAACCTGTTTTATCTTAATTAATTTTATTGTTCTGATTGGACTTTTAGCATTACAGCTGGATGCCCTAAATGTTGAAAAATCTTTAGTACCTAATAATTTTTTAGCACCTAATTTCATTAAATTAATATCTAATTTTTTAATTATATGCCACCCCCGCTCTTTTTCAATAGAAGGCCTACTAAGTCTATTAAAGATTATATATTTAT
>CAJQTA010000008.1 GCA_905618895.1 uncultured Candidatus Pelagibacter sp. | reverse complement strand
GATAAAAAAAAACCAACATATAAGATATGCCGGATCTGATTATAGAAAAAAGGATTTGATAGTTAAAAAAGGAACCATCATTCAACCCTCTCATGTCTTAGCCTTTAAAACATTAGGCATTAAATATATTAAAGTAAAAAAAAAACCAAACATCTTATTTTTTTCAACAGGAAATGAAATTTCTAATAATAAAAATATTGATAATTGGAAAGTAAGAAACTCAAATAGTCATTATATAAAATCTTTATCTAATAATTTTTTTTTTACCTTTATTGATGGAGGCATTTTAAGAGATAAAGATGAAAAACTTTTTAAAAAGAAAATAGATAAAAGTATTAAATCAAAAATAGATATTATAATTACATCTGGAGCTGTTTCTGCTGGTAAACATGATTTTGTTCCTTCTGTAGTTAAAAAGTTTAATTTATCTAATTTTTTCAAAGGTGTAACTATCAGACCTGGTAAACCAATATTGTTTGCAAAGTTTAAAAATTTTGAAAAAGCAATTTTTGGATTGCCAGGTAATCCTATTTCAACCTCTGCATGCTTTAGGTTTTTTGTTTATCCCTATCTTCTCAATATCCTTAATGTTAAGAGTGAAAAACCATTTAAAGCTAAATTAATAAATAATTTTTCAAAAGCTAAAAAAATTATTAGATTCTTAAAAGGCAAATTAACTTCAACCAAAGATGGAAAGTTGGAAATTCAAGTTTTGAAAGGCCAAGAATCCTTTAGAATTAAATCATTCGTTGAGTCTAATGTTTGGGGTTTATTTAAAGATGGGCAGTCCAATTTTAAAAAAGGGGAATTTATTGAATGCTATTCCCCAATTGGATCAAACACCAACATCTTTAAGTAGAAATCATTTTTATTGTAGTCCAATTTAATTGGCATTAAACAGGTTTGATGATTGAGTTAAAAAATGAAAAAATTGCAATACCAGCTGTCCTATTTGCTGGTTTGCTTTGGTCATTTGGCCCTTTAGTAGTTCGATACATGAGCGATCCACATTTAGTACCATGGCAATATATTTTTGCCAGAGGACTTACAATTTTTTTAGTCTTAAACTTGTATTTATTTTTTGAAGAAGGGTCTAATTTTTACAAAAACTATTTTAAAATAGGTAGGTCAGGATTTGTTGGTGGTTTAGGACTTGGAATAGCAATGATCACATTTATATACTCAATTACCAATACTAGTGCAGCCGTTACATTACTTTGCCTAGCTGCAATGCCTTTTTTTACTGCATTATTAGGTTTTTTGTTTCTAAAAGAAAAAATTTCTTTAAATGTTTGGGCTGCTATAATTATTGCTGCCATAGGGATGGTAATAATAGCCTTTGGAAATACCGAAAAAAATTCTTTGATAGGTTTGGTTTTTGGCATAACTTCGTCAGTTGGTTTTTCAATTTTTTCTGTATCACTAAGATGGAGAAAAGAAACTCCTAAGTTTACAACAGTCGCCGTTGCAGGATTTTTTTGTGTTGTAATTTCAACTATTTTTATTCTGAGTAATGGATCTAATTTTTTTTCATCAAGTTATAATGGTTCGCTGTTTTCCATTCATGGAACATTAGTTTGTGTAGGATTAATTTTATATTCAATAGGATCAAAAGCTATTCCAGCTGCTGAACTAACTTTACTTTCTCTTACTGAAGTTATTGGAGGAATATTTTGGGTATGGCTACCTTTGTTTGGAATAAATGAAATACCAACTACTAATACAATTATTGGAGGTTTTTTTATTTTTATGTCTATTATTTATTACAGCCTTACAATCAAAACCAATAGAAGATTTATTGCTCTAAATTAATTAAAATGCAGAGACCAGATTTTTTTACTTTAAAAAACGGCGAAAAGGCAAAACTTCCTTTTACAGACCAAGAATATCAAAGACGATTAATTAATTTAAGAACCATGATGAGTAAAAATAATTTAGATATGATTATTTTAACATCAATGCATAATATAGCTTATTATACAGGCTTTATCTATTGTTCTTTTGGAAGACCTTATGGTTGTGTTGTAACAGTAAATAAAATTTCAACAATTTCAGCAAACATCGATGCTAGTCAACCTTGGAGAAGATCACATTGTGATAACGTAATCTTTACTGACTGGAAAAGAGATAATTTTTTAAAAGCAATAGTTTCAATTATAGGACGAGATGAACCACCAAAAAACATTGGTATTGAAAATGACCATGTAACTCTAGACGTTAAAGAAAAACTAACCTCTATTTTTACATTCTCAGTCTTTAGTGATGTGTCAAAAGATTTAATGCAACATAGAATGATTAAATCTGTTGAGGAAATAGAAATTATTAAAAATGGTGCAAGAATAGCCGATCTTGGAGGTGAGGAAATAGTAAAAAATATTAAAGTTGGAGAAAGTGAACTCGAAATTGCAATAGCGAGTAGAGATAGAATGGAACGTGAAATTGCAAAAACGTATCCTGATGGGGAATATATGGATACTTGGGTGTGGTTTCAATCAGGATTGAATACAGATGGTGCACACAATCCCAAAACTAACAGAAAATTAAAATCAGGTGATATTCTTTCTTTAAATACATTCCCTATGATTTCAGGGTACTATACAGCTCTTGAGAGAACTCTTTTTGTAGATAAAATTGATGATGCTTCTTTAAAAGCATGGGAAGCAAATATTAAAGTTCACAAAAGAGGTTTAGAATTAATTAAACCAGGCGCCAAATGTTCAGCTATTTGTCATGAGCTGAATGAACTCTTTGCAGAGCTTGGTTATCTTCATTATCGAACATTTGGTTATGGCCATTCATTTGGTGTCCTATCTCATTTCTATGGAAGGGAAGCAGGATTAGAATTACGTGAAGACATTGATACTGTTTTAGAAGAGAACATGGTTGTTTCTATGGAACCAATGATCATGATACCAGATGGAAAACAAGGAGCCGGAGGTTACAGAGAACATGATATCTTAGTTATTGGGAAAGATAATACTGAAAACATTACTAAGTTTCCTTTTGGTCCAGAACATAATATTATCAAATAACAAATTTATGAGTGAAAAAAAAACTATAGTTAATAGTTGGAATGAGTGGGATCCTTTAAAACATGTAATTGTTGGTAAGGCTGATGGCACCTGTATTCCAGCACCAGAACCAGCTTTGGATGCTAAGGTTCCAGAAGATTCTGATATGCGTGGTCAGTTTGGACCACGAACAAAAGATACAGTTGATAAAGCAAATCAGTTGTTAGATGATTTTTCAAACATGCTAATTAAAAGAGACATCAAAGTAGATAGACCAGATCCAATAGATTTTAATCAAAAAACATCAACACCAGACTGGGAAGCAAATACAATGTTTGGATGCATGCCACCTAGAGATGTTTTGTTAACAGTTGGAAGTGAAATTCTTGAAGCAACGATGAGTTATAGATGCAGATGGTTCGAGTACCTTTGTTACAGACCCTTGTTGAAAAAATATTATGATGAAGATCCTAATATGAGACACGAAGCTGCTCCTAAACCAAGATTAACTGATGCGGATTATAGAAAAGATTATTTATCAGATAAAATAGGTATTCAAAAAAGATTGGAGTGGACTGAAGATAAATTTTTTGTAACAACTGAAGAAGAGCCTTTATTTGATGCTGCTGATGTCCTAAGATTTGGTAAAGATCTAGTTGTACAACATGGTTTTACAACAAACCTTAAAGGAATAGATTGGCTAAAAAGACACTATAAAGACCATAGAGTTCATGCGGTAAATTTTCCAGGTGACCCTTACCCAATTCATATAGATGCAACATTTACCCCAATTAAAGAAGGATTAATTATTAACAACCCTCAAAGAAAACTACCAAAAGAACAAAGAAAACTTTTTGAAAATAATGGATGGGAAATTATTGATTCTGCTCAACCAGCACATAATCAACCACCACCACTATGCTATTCATCTACCTGGTTATCGATGAATGTTTTAGTTTTAGATCCAAAGACAGTATGTGTTGAAAAAAGTGAAGTTTATCAAGCTGAACAATTAGATAAATTAGGAATGGAAGTAGTACCAGTAGACATGAGAGACGCATATGCATTTGGTGGAGGACTTCACTGTTGTACAGCTGATGTTTATAGAGAAGGGGAGTTAAAAGACTACTTTCCTAAACAATAATATTTGTGCCACCTAAAAAATGAATTGCGTAATTTCATCTATTTCTT
>CAJQTA010000007.1 GCA_905618895.1 uncultured Candidatus Pelagibacter sp. | reverse complement strand
ATTGTTGCCTTATAATCAAAAACAACTAAATTTCCATTAGTAGATTTTATTTCTGATAAAACATCTTTAAAATTATTTTGACTCTTTGAAATTTCTTTAATTCTTTTATCTGTTTCTGCACCATCTATTTTTACATTATATTTATCAAATTTAATATTTTCTACAGGTTTAATTTCTACTTTTGGTAATTCTGTGACCGACAATACATATTCAAGATCTTTATCTTCACCATAAATTTTTAAATCTAACTTAGGTTGACCTGCAGGCTTAATCTTATTATCTTCTAAAGCTTTTGAACTAGTATCTTTTAAAACTTTATCGAGAACTTCTCCGAAAATAGTTTTACCAAATTGTCTTTTTAAAACTTCTCTTGGAACTTTTCCTGGTCTAAAACCTTTTAAATTAACTGTATTTTTAATCTCATCATATTTTTCATCCATATAAGTGTTCATAGTTTTCTTATCTATAAAAACTTTTATTTCTTTATTTAAACCTTTGATATTTTCTATTGTAACTTTCATAATTCTACATTTGTTTTGGTAGGCAGTAAGAGACTCGAACTCTTAAGGGTTGCCCCACTGGTTCCTAAGACCAGCGCGTATACCAATTCCGCCAACTGCCCGCAAATTAGTCAGTTTTATATATTATTGATTTCATTTGTCCAACGACAATAGTTATGAAATATCTAAATAATCATTTATAAATGACTAAATTTTAAGAAATGATTATTTCGCCTTGTATAAGTATTTGTAAAACTGACCCCAAAACAGGGTACTGCTATGGCTGTGGAAGAGATAATGAAGAAAAAAAATTGTGGAAAATAGAAGATACGAATGATACGTGGAAGAATAAAAATCTTTTAGACATACAAAAAAGATTATCTGGTTGGCAACTTGAAAGTTTTAAAGAATCGTACAAACATAAAATTGAAAATGGAATTTCACTATTTAAAAAAAATCTTATTAATAAATAAGTCTACTTTAGTTATAGCCCTTTATGTATTAGGGATAATTTTTTGTGCGCTTGTGCTCGAAATTTGGAATGAAGAAACTAACATATTCAAAGCTAGTATTGCTTTAGTTTGGACTGCAATTTTTTTGATTGCACTTTTTTATACAGATAAATATGACCAAAAATAATTTTTTATTTCTATTACTCTTAACTTTCAGTTTTAGCAAAAACGCATACTCAGAAATTATGATATTAAAGGGATGTAATAATACTAGAGATGGATTTATAAAAAATGAATATATTCTAGATCTAAAAAAATCAATAATGATAAGAAATTATATATATAATGATAAAACTTTTAAAAAAAATCGCATCACAGATATAAGTGTTAAAAAAAAAAATACAGTTGAAAGATTTATTTATCAAGAGGAAGACTTAATATTAACAGAAAAAATTGGCTATCCTCAGTTTTACACTCAACTACTTTTTAAAAAAAATAGTCCTATTGTTAAAATAAAAACTGTAATTAATAATGAAGAGGCAATTTCAAATATTTCCACATGCAAAAGTGTAGATATTTACTCTAAAGAAAGTTAAGATTTTTTATTTTTTTTACTGTTCTTGTTGGAAAAATTTACTTTTTTTGAATTAAAACTACTATTTGTCACATTACTTCTATGTTTGGCATAAGCTTGTTTTTGTGCAAGTTTCATAGCTTTTTTTGAAGACATATTTATTTTTTTTTAGAAATAAGAAAAATTTTTTTTAATGTTCGATAATTTAAATTTTTATTATTAAATAATTTATATTGATTAGAATATAAGTCATTAAGAATTTTTTCATTCTTTTTTAATTTATCAATTTTTTTCACTAATTCATTGTAGTTATTAAAGGAAATATCTTTATCTATTTTACCAAAAATTTTTTTTGTATCAGATTGCTTTGATTGTAACAAAATACCACCACTTTCAACAATGTTCACTGCTCTGGGATAAAGACAATTACTTCCCCATTTTGATCCAAAATCTAAACAAATATTTCCTTTATATACAGATTTAACATATTGAAAGTTATAATTACTATTTAAGGATGATTTAATATAAGGCTTCCATCTTGTTCCAACTACAAGCATTTCATTTTTAAATTTTTTATGAAGTTTATAGATAGTATGGAATCTTACCAAATCTCTTAAACCAATATAATAAATTAAAGTTTTTACGTCTTTTTTAAGATTATACTTATTCCAAAAAGATTTTTTATCAATAATTGAATAATCATTAAATATTCTATTTTTTTCTTTTTTCCAAATTTTGTTAACTATTGTGTGATTACTAAATTTAAAATCACCAACAAAAACAATTTTTATTTTTTTATTAGGCTTTGAATAATCTAAACTTGTTGGGTAAAATTTAATTAAGTTTTTTTCTTTATGGACAAAATTTTCAAATACATGGCAATTATTTTTTAAATTATTGTGTATTTCAGGAATCTTGTGGCTAGTACCACCAAACCAAATATTTATACCATTTTTTTTTATTATCGGTCTTGAATCACATGAAATCAAACAAAAATTTTTAAAAAAATTGTTATATCTTTCTACAAAAAAAATTACAAATATAGAAAAAAAATAATATCTTAAAGGGCCTGAAATATTAAAAATTTTATAACCATTAATTTTCTTAACTCTTAGAAGATTGTTAAAAATATTTACACGGTGTCTATGTTTAAATACAAAAAAGAAAAATTTTTTATTCATTATTTATATTGGATTATAAGTTAGAGCCAAAATAATTAGATTCACCAACTAAATTGATACCTTTGTTTTTTAAAATACCTTCTATTAAATCATAATTATTATTATTTAATATTGAAAGATGATTGGTATCATTTTTTTTGGATATAATTGATTTTTCGATATACTCATTATTAATAGTTGAGTTTAAAAATTGTATCGTTGACTTCTTATCAATTTTAACTTTTTTATTATTTTCTAATTTAGATTTATATACTTTTGTTACTCCGCCATCACCATATCTCCAATTTTTTAAATAATTATTAAAAGATATATTATTTTTACTCAAGTCTGTGTGTAGAATAAAAGCAAAAGAATTATCTTTAGTGGCTATACCGATATTGTTTTTAAAAAGTATGGAATTATTTAAGATTAAAAAGGAATTCTCCCCAACTGAAATTGCTTTATCCTTTGAGTTATTTAGATTTGAGTCAGTAATAATAACATCGCTTTCCATTAAATCTATCGCATCATTTCCTGAATTTTTAATTTTAGCATTTTTAATTTCTATATTATTTGACATATCAATATCTATTGCATCCATAAATGAATCTTCAATATTTATAGAATCTATCTTAATATTTTTTGCATAAACAATATGAAGCATGTCATCAAAATCTTTATTATTGGACATGTTGATATTTGTTAATTCTATATTTTTAGTATTATGAATAGATAAGGCACCCGTATATTTAATATTATTTAACTGTCCCCCACTACCTCCATCAAAGATTACATTTCTAAAAATACTGTTATTGGTACTGTCTCCCTGCAACGCTATAGTTCCCCATTCTGCATCACTTTTTTTTTTAAAAATTATTGGCTTATCTTTTGTGCCTAATGCTATTACTTTTTTTTTAAAAATAATATTTTTTCCTTTTGCTATGTTAAATGTTGTTCCGCTTTTGATAATAGTTTCTTGATTTATAATTAATGTTTTGTTAACTTCGATTATTTTATCAAAAACAATTGGGTTTGTTTTTATATTAACCAATTGTTTTGAATTAATATCCACAGGTTGATTGTTCTTAAAAAAAGGAAATGCTGATAGTTTTTTATATCTTAATTCATAAATCTTTTTCGAAAAAGGATTCTCATATTTTATAGAAGTTGGTAAAATAGATTTGTCTGTAATAAATCTAAATCTAGTAGCAACAGTTTTTAACTTTGGTTTCAATAAATCTATAGTTTTATCAGAAAAAACGATTCTATTAGCGTAAAATCTATAGGGAATTACAAATTTTTGATCACTACCTGGGTAAATTTTTACTTCATTAAGATCAATTTTTTTGTTTTCATTTAGATCTATAGCTAACCAATTTGGTTTTTCACCAGAAAAATTTAATTTAAGGTTGGATATTGGTATTTCTTTATTAACATAGATTTCAAATCCATGATCTATTTTATACCAATTAGCACTTGGCTTTAAATGTAAAAATTTTTTAAGATTTGATATATGAGATAAATATTCTTTTATAAAAATTTTTCTCTCCATTATTAATCTATTAGTTTCATACTTGCCTGTAAAAAGACTTAAAAATAATTTGATTATACTAAAATCAGCTGAAAGATTTTCGATATCTCTTCCTTCGGATATTTTTATTTTGTCTTCTATTTTAACTAAATTTATTATTTCATTTTCTATTAACTTTGAGTTTAATATAGAGTTTATAAATTCAAGTTTTAAATTCTGAAATGAGCTGTCTTTATTTAATAATAAAAACATTTCATTAGATGATTTATCTAAATCAATCTTTGAATTATTCGTATCTATGTTGATTAAAGGATCATGTACAATTGGTGTAAAATAACCTGACCATGGGTCTGATAATAATCTAAAATTATGCGATGAGTCATTATGAAAGTTTTGTGTCAAAATTTGATAGGCAGAAAATTTTGACCAATAATCTAAATTTATTATATCTAATAGTTCAGAATACTTTACATTATTATTTTGGCTAAGCTGAAATAGTTTAAATAAATAAATTAAATCAGATTTATCATTTACATCAACTTGATTGAAATATGCTATTTTTTTTAGTGCACCAGGACTATTAAATAGATTGTTTTCTAATTCAATTATTGTTTCTGCTAAAATTTGCTCACCTTTATAAAGGTTTATTGGCATGATTTTTTCTCTTCTTAGAAAACTTTCATTTAAGTTTTCCGATTCTATGTATGTACCTTGACTTTCTTCATTAATAAATAGTTCTATTAGCTTAAGACTTGGAGAAATTAACCCTATTGAATTTGCAATTTTACCAGAGAGATAAGTCTGAAATTCAAACGGTGTATACTCGAAGTCTCTCTGTCTATTAATTAATTCATCTTTTTTTTTTTTTATTCTCCAATGTTTCTTTTCAAAAAACCAATTACCTGGATTGTCACCCTTAAGTCTAATTTCAATGTTATCAACAGAATTATCTTCATTTAGATAAAATCCTTGTTTCCACTTTTTAGTAGAACTTGGTGTTTTATCTAAAAGTTCTTTAATAGAGTTGTTGTTAATATAAAGGTTCTTTGCAGTTAGTCCTATTTTATTATTTACTTTTAAATCAATAATTATTTTTATAATTTTTGTTTTTAGATGATATGAAAACCAATTAAAAGAGTCTTGATAAGATACAAATGATTGGTGAGCATATTTAAAATCTTTTTTTAATACGTTAATCGAAAATATTGTTATTAATAATAAAAATAATGATGCAATTCCTAATAAAGAAAATTTAAAATTTTTTTTCATTTATCTTCGGCATAAATTATTATTAGCTATACTCATTTTTTTAATATCCATTAAAATACCTATTTTTTTTATAGATTGGAAATTTTTGTGTCTTATTCTGATAGTTTCATTAATTTTAGGGATTAAAAAAACTGATACAGTGTCATTGCTATCTTCAATAAAAGAACTTTTACTAGTAACGGTTATATCTCCGATATTTAATTCAAAAATTTTATTATCTGAATGATAATATATTTTTTTAAGATTAATTTTCAGTCCTACTAATGGGCTAAAGTATAAATTGAATCCATCGGAATCTATAACTTCAGTAGGTAAAAATTCATATAATTGATTTTTGTTTAGAGATGTAGATGCAGGTAAATAATTTTCTGTAAATTTATTACTTTTGTTCACTAATTTAATCGCAAATTTGTTGTTATTAAAAGATCCAAATAAAGTATCAAAGTGCATTGGAAGGTTGCCCCCTAACAAAGAACTATAATAAACCACACAATATTTTGAAGCGAGTTTAGGATCTTTGGTGTTTTGAGAAATTCTGAGTATTTCTCTGTATGCATCACTTTCTGATGGGGAGATTTCAATTGCAATTTTAAGATGATCTAAAGATTTACCAATATCATTGTCACTTAAGGCTCTGGCATACCAAACATGTGGTTTGTAAACTCTATTGTCTATATCGATCAATTGTTTAAATATATTTTCTAAATAATTATAATCTTCCTGTGTTGTTGCTCTTGAGGCAGCTAATTTAGTTGCTTCATAAATTCCTGTCATCATATAATTTTTGTCATTTGATATTTTTTTTGAAAATTTTATATAATTATTTAGCTTTTTTGCTGCAGCAGGAAAATTGCGGTTTTGAAGATCGGATGTAATCGTTTTAATTCTATAAAAATCATGAACTACTAGTAATTTAGTAAATATTGATCTCCTTGAGTCAAAATTTACAGCTAAAAAAACAAAAAAAAATACAATTAGTATGATTAAAAGAATCGGTATATATTTTATTTTCTTAAAAAACATTTCAACAGAATGGTATGGTTTTAATCTTAATGTATCTAATGATACTAAGTTTTATTATAATAAATTAGTTAATAATGAAACTAAAATTTAAATTATTGAATAAAAAAATCATTAATTGTACTAGTTGTAAAAGACTTGTTATTTTTAGACAGAAAATTTCATTAGAAAAAACCAAAAAATACAAAGACCAAATATACTGGGGGAAACCTACTGTTGGGTTTGGTGATCTTAAAGCAAAGATTTTAATTGTTGGTCTTGCACCAGCAGCACATGGGGGAAACAGAACTGGAAGAGCTTTTACAGGTGATAAATCTGGTGATTTTTTATTTAAATGTTTAAACTCTATTAAAATTTCAAATAAACCCAACTCACTTCATGCCAATGATGGCTTAAAGTTAAAAAAAACTTACATAACGAATATTCTAAAATGCGTACCACCAGGAGATAAACCTCTTAATGAGGAACTTAAAAATTGCTCTAATTATTTTGATCATGAAATATCTAATCTTAAAAATTTAAGAGTTATAGTGGCCTTAGGTAAAGTGGCTTTTGATAATTGCATTAAATTTTATAAAAAAAAATATTCGATTCACAAAAAACTAATATTTAAACATGGTAGGAAATATAGATTACCTGATGATAAAATTCTTATACCTTGTTATCATCCTAGCCCAAGAAATGTTAATACAGGAATTATTAATCTTAAAATGCTTAAAAAAATATTTGTTAAAGCAAAACAAGTAACTTAATTTTTAATACTGTCGCAAAAAAAAGGTCTAAAATTTTCAAATATTACATTTGGTATTTTTACCGGTTTTCCCAAACTATTGACAAAAACTAAGTGAACTGATGCTTCAACTATTAAATCTTCTGCTCTTGTAATAATCTGTGTCATTAAAAATGAAGTTTTTGTAATAGATTTAACAAATGACCTTACGTTAAGTTCATCCTCTAAATTTGCTGGTTTTTTATATTGGATATTACATGATTTAACTATTATCAGAGCACCAAAATCTTCTTTGATCTTTTTATTGCTTAATCCAATATTAACTATTGCCTCTGTTCTTGCTCTTTCTAAAAATTTTAGATAATTAGCATAGTAAACTACTCCACCAGCATCTGTATCTTCGTAATATACTTTAATCTTGTGTTTGAAGTTTTTGTGCATTTAAATATTATATCAAAAAAATTATTATTTATCATTAAACTAAGTTATAAAATTATTAATGAAAATTTATATTGTTTGGTTAATTGGAGTTATCGCCTGGAATTTTGGTGTTCCTGAGGCAGAACCAATTGAAGACGTTGCGGTAGCCATACTTTTATCACTATTGAGTTTAGCTCTTAAAAAATATTTAAAATAATAACTATTCAGATGAGAAGTAAATATTTTGATAATACGATATAGCTTTTAGTTTAGAGTTGTCTGTATCAGTCATAATTGCAACTCCTGTTAACTCATTAACATCTAAATTATGAAATTTCTTAAAGTGTTCTTTAACATTTGCTTTAACCGTTACCCATGTATTTAGATCTTCTTTTGTGGTTGACAAAACATAGTCAATAGATTTTTTTGTATATGGACTTGGCCAGCTGTCATTAACTGGGCTATTGCTAGAAAAAACATAATTTATTGCTCTATTTGAAAGGGCTGTTGAACCAGTCTTTTTTATAACAAAAACTCTAGCAGCATAATCATGTCCCTTTTTACTATTTTCAACAATCCCAGATAAATCTTTTTCTACTTTCCACGTAATATTGATGAATGGAGTTTTTGAAAGATCAATTGAAATTTCTTTACCCAGACCAGACGCTTTACCTTCGGCTTCAGCTTTTATAAAATTGCCATTTTCATTTGATTTTAAAGACCACGTTGTTTTTCCTTTTACCTTTTTTACCTTCAATGTTTTGAATTCTTCTTCTGTGAATTCAAAAACAATTACTTTTTCAGCTAGAGAGATTGCTGAAAACAAAAAAAATGAACAAATAATTAATAGAATTTTTTTTAACATCTGGTTGGTATATTCTTTTTTTAAATAAAAAACAATATTTGAACAAAATTTAGACATTCAATGTGCTTTATTAAATCTTAAATATTAAGCATGAAATCAATTTCTATATTTGTGCTTTTGATCTACTGGTCAATAATTATATTGGCTCCAGTTATATCTAAAGAATATAAAATTATAGGAAAGCAATCTATTCTATCACCCAAGATTAAAGCTAGTAAGTAGATCTGCCGCCACTTATATCGAAAACAGCTGCTGTAGAAAATGAATTTTCTTGAGAAGAAAGCCAACAAATCAGGGATGTAAATTCTTCAATTTCTAGAAATCTGCCCCTTGGAACCTTAGAAAGCATTCGAGCGACATGTTCTTTTGTCATTTGATCTAATATTCTTGTTTTTGCTCCTGCTGGTGTAACTACATTAACAGCTATATTTTTATCTGCCAGCTCTTTTCCTAGTGATTTTGTCAAACCTATAACACCTGCTTTTGCTGAGCTATATGCGCTTGCATTTGCGTTCCCGTCCTTTCCAGCAACAGAAGACACATTTACAATTCTTCCATAATCATTGTTAATCATATTAGGAACAATAGATTTACAACAATTAAATGTGCCCATTAAATTAATATTAACTATTTTATTCCACTCAAGCACATCATAATTCCATAAAGATTCTGTTGAGCCAGTTATTCCAGCATTATTAATTAATATATCAATATTAGATTTTTTGATTATTTCATTCACAGTATCTTTGACTTGTTTATAATCAGAAACATCAACAATATTATAAGAAAGTTTTGTACTATTTAATTCATTTGAAGCCTTTAACAATTCATTTTTATCAATGTCCCAAATTATAACTTTTGCGCCAGAGTTTAAAAATCTTTTAGCTATGTCAAAACCAAAGCCTTGTGCGCCACCCGTAATAATCGCTGTTCTATTTTTTAAATCAAATTGATTCATAAAAGTTATTTATTGGCTAGTAAAAAATAAGTCAAAGATGAAAATAAAGCACCAATTAACCAAGAGTAAGATTGAAAAAACATTAAATTTGGATTCCAAATTGTTGATGCAGCAAAAATAAAGCCAATTAATAAAGAATAGATAGCAGTTATATGCCAGCCATTTGAATAAAAATAAGAACCATTTTTATCCATAGAAAAAATATCCTTATTAATTAAATTACTTTTTTTAATTAGGTAATAATCAACTACTATAATACCAAAAAATGGTCCAAAAAAAGCACCGACTGTATCTATAAGAGATAAAATTCCTACTAGACTTAACAGTGGTAACCAAAAAATACAGATGATAAACCCTAACACAGCAATAATTGTTGCAGATCTTTTTAAATTAAGCTTATTGGGTAAAAAATTCAGGAGTGAGTTTTGTGAGGGTATGTAATTTGCAATTAAATTTGTTGAAGCTGAAGCAAAGAGAATAAAAAATAAAACTATTACTGTCATCAAAATATTATCAAACTTTCCAATAATATCTGTTGGATTAGTTAGAATTTTTTCCATATTTTCTAAATTTTTATTTAAGATAACGTCAGAACCAATAACTATAAAAACTGCAAAAAAAGAAAAGATAATTAGATTTAGAATTAAACTAAAATTACCTTTCTTTAGCTCATTTTCATTTTTGACATATCTAGAAAAGTCACCGTAATTAACAATTATTATTGAAAAATATGCAAAAATAGTTCCTGCTACTGTAAGTAGAGGAGTGATATTAAGTTTTGTAAAAATATTTGTAAAAACAAAAATTTCTGAGAAAGCTTGTACTACATATTCAAAGTCATAAAGAATAACAACAACAGCAAATGATATTATTCCAAAATAAACAGCTATTGCAGAAAAATTTATAAATAATTTGTTAAATTTATGGCTTTTACTAAATAAAAATATCTGAAGCAGAATTGTTATAAGAATTGATGTCCAATCAATTATATTTAAGCTAAGTAGAAAGATTAAAAAAATATCTTGATCTAGAATTGTATTGTCTATCGAAAAAAAAGATATTCTAATTAAATAACTGAATGCCTTAGATAAGAAATATGTTTGAATGCCAAACATAAAAATACCAACTATACCTCTCAATAAAGCAAAATACTTTGCTCCTTTGATCCCCAAAGATGTTCTTAATAAAACAGGAAATGGAATTCCATGTTTTTGTGATGGTTTACCAATCAAATTTGCAAAAAAATAAACCAATAAAGAGCCAATAAGGCTGCCTATAAATACAACTACAAAATCTAATTCATAAACAAGATAGAGTGAAGAAATAAGTGAAAAAGCTATTATACTTTGTATGTTAACTGCCCAGAAACAAAAAAGATCAGTCCACATCCATTTTTTATCACTAGGATTTACAGAAACAATTTCCCAGTTAATCAGATTATTTATTGATTTTTCTTTATTCACTTAAACTATAATAAACTAATAATTTCTACTGTCCATACAGATAGGTAGGAAGCCACAAAGCAATTTGTGGAAATATAATAATTAGAATTAAGCCAATTACTTGAATAAGCATAAATTGCATCATGCCATGATATATATCTTTAAGATCCCACTCCGGAACTACTCCTTTTAAAAAATATGCGGATAAAGCTACGGGTGGTGAAAGCCAGGCGGTCTGGAGATTCACAGCAACAAGTATCGCAAACCAAGTTAAATTAAAACCAAGAGCTTCAACTAATGGCAATATAATAGGAACTATAATCATTACAATAGGAACCCACTCTAAAGGCCACCCTAAAAGAAAAATCATACCCATAATCATTGCAAGAATTAAATATCTATTCATTTCTAAACCTAATAAGAAATCGGTTAAAAGCATCGGTGTTCCTAACCTTGAAAATACAGCACCAAAAAAATTAGAAGCTGCAACCAAAACCATTATTAATGCTGAAATTTCTAATGTTTTAACTAAAGCTTCTTGTAATCGTCCAAATGTTAATTTTCTATAAGCTACCGCTAAAAGCAAAGAGCCCATTGCACCACAACCTGCAGCTTCTGTTGGTGTAGCAAAACCAAACAAAATACTTCCAAGTGAAGCAAACACCAAGGCTGCAGGTGGAACTAAGCCTATAAAGAACTCTTTCCAGACAGCTAATATGCTGGTTGCTCTTAATTCAGCTGGTAGAACCGGTCCTAAACTTGGGTCTATCCAGCATCTAATAGTTGTATAAGCCGCATAAAGTGTTGCTAATAATATTCCTGGAATAATAGCTGCAGCAAATAAATCTGTAACTGGTATTTCCATAATAGGTCCCATTACAACAAGCATAATACTTGGTGGAATTAAAATACCTAAGGTTCCACCAGCTGTAATTGTCCCTGCAGCTAATCGAACATTGTAACCTGATTTGTTCATTGATTTTGCTGCCATAATTCCTAAAATTGTTACTGATGCCCCAACAATTCCTGTTGCTGCTGCAAAAATAACTGAAACAAATAATACAGCGTAATATAAAGAGCCTCTTACTTTAGCTAGCATTAATTGAAATGCTGAAAATAGTCTTTCCATTAAACCAGCTTGCTCCATCATAATTCCCATAAAAACAAAAAGTGGAACGGCTGCAAGAGTTTGTTCGGTCATGACCATTGAAAATTGCAAAGTCATTAAATAGAATACTAGTTTACCAAACCCAAGGTACCCAAAGAAAAAACCTAAGAATATTAAGGTAAATGATATTGGAAAGCCTACAAATATAGAAAATAACATTACTCCTATAAGGATAAAACCTAAAATAGCTGGATCCATAAATTCTGCTAACACTATGCTCTTCCTCCTGGCCACACGCCTCTAGTAGCAGCCCAATAGCTTTTAAATAATTCTGATACTCCCTGAACAATTAAAAATACTATTCCTAACCATAAAGATGATTTTATTGGCCACATGTATGGCATCCAAGCTGTGTCCATTCCCCTTTCACCTCTCATAATTGATTCCTGAACAAATCCAGTTGTCATATATAAAAACACAAGCAAACCTGGAAAATAGAATATTAAGTACAACCAGAAATCTACTCTACCTTGTGTTGTAGTTTTAAAATTTCTATATAAAAAATCTGCTCTAATATGGACACCTTTTGATAAAGCATAACCTGCACCTAACATAAATAAAGCACCATAAAAAAATCTACTCATATCGTATACCCACATCGTTGGGGCATTAAAAAGTTTTCTAGCTAAAACCTCATAAACCATTGCAAATATCAATGGTATGATAATCCAACAAACTACGTTGCCGATGCACTTGTTGGCGAAATCAATTTTTATAATAGTTAATGCCATCCATTTAGGCATGTCTTTAGGCATTGGACCTGAACCACCTCTTCTTTCAGCTATCATTTCATCTGAAATATCAAGATTCACGGGTTTGATTTCTTCTTTTGGTTTTTGGGATTCGTGGTTTCTTGGCATAAGTAAATTCCCTAAAAAAAAACTAAAGCGGACCGTTAAGTCCGCTTCAGCTATAATTATTTTTATCTAAATACTACTTTAATGTTTCTGCGTGAGCCATTCCTAGCTTAGCATTTGACATTTGAGATCCAGACCAAAAAGGTACAGCTATGTCAGCAAAGTCTTTTTGAGACTGCCATACTTTAGCAAAGAATGGGTTCTTAGCCGCATTTTTTTCTAAAGCTGCTTTTGCTGCAGCCATATACGCTGGGAAATAGTCAGCTGGAGTATCATGTAAAATAACACCGTGCTTTGTAGTCAACGTATGTAGAGCTTTTCCATTTTCATATATTCTGTAACTCATTGATTTTGATAAAGATGCATTCGCAGCAACTTCTAAAGCTTTTTTTTCTAAAGCAGACATCTTATTATATAAAGAGCCCGTAATATAGAAATCAGCATTTACTACTACTTGGTGAAGACCTTGTAGGTAGTAATGTTTTAGAACTTTGTGGAAACCAAATGTCATATCCGGCTTAGGACAACACCATTCAGCAGCATCAATTGTTCCTGCTTCAAGAGCTGGTAAAATATCTCCACCACCCATTGCAACAGAAGCTACACCTATGTCTTTATAAGTTTGGCCAGGGATTCCCGGAGGAGTTCTGAACTTGTACTTTCTAAAGTCAGCCATGCTATTAATTGGCTCTTTGAACCAACCTAAAGCTTCAGGGCCTACTGGTTGTAACATAAATCCTTTGATGTCTCTTCCCATCTCAGTCCATAGTTGGTCGTAAAGTTCTTTACCACCACCATATTGGAACCAAGATAAAAATGCGATGTTATCAATACCAACACCTGCGCCTGCTACTGGAGATCCAAATAACATAGCTGCTGGGTGATCGCCAGACCAATAGTGAGTCCAAGCAAAACCACAATCGATTAATCCTTTATCAACTGCATCTAAAGTTTCTTTAACACCAACTACTGATCCAGCTGGCATAATTTCGAACTTAAGTGAACCCTGAGTTAAAGCAGTTACTGTGTCAGTGAAATCTTTTAACATTATCACTTCATCAGCTTTTGCACTAATTACAGTTTGGCACTTAAGAGTTTGTGCAGAATTTGCTCCTGTAACTGTCATAACAGTTAAAAGAAGAGTTCCTACAAATAATGATATGATCTTTTTCATATTGTTTATTTCCCTCTGTTGTGTTTTTTTATAAAAAAACAAGCTTCTCAAAAAAATAAATTTAAAACAAGAGCAAATATATTAATTTATTGGTTTATAAGTCCCGTAACACTAGCATTTTGGATTTTACACATTATAAACTCTCTAATCTAATGGATAATTTTGATTTTATAATAATAGGAGCTGGTTCAGCTGGGTGTGTTTTGGCTAATAGACTTTCGGAAAATCCTAATAATAAAATACTTTTAATTGAAGCTGGAGGAAAAGATTCTTATCCGTGGATTCATATTCCAGTTGGATACTACAAAACAATGCATAATCCCAAAACTGACTGGTGCTATAATACAGAGCCAGATGAAACAATGGAAAATAGATCTATACCTTACCCTAGAGGAAAAACTCTTGGTGGAAGCTCATCTATAAATGGTCTCCTTTATATAAGGGGTCAAGAGCAAGATTATGACATTTGGAGACAACTTGGTAATAAAGGTTGGAGTTGGAATGATGTTCTTCCTTATTTTTTAAAAGCTGAAAATCAAGAAAGAGGTAAAAGTGAGTTTCATAATGTAGGAGGACCTTTATCAGTTTCTGATCAAAGAATAAAACTACCTATATTAGATGCATTTATGAATGCTGCTGAAGAAGTTGGAATTCCTAAAGTTAATGATTTTAATAAAGGAGATAATCATGGCTGTGGATATTTCCAAGTAACAGAACAAAATGGCTTAAGATGTAGTGCTGCTGTTGGATATTTAAATCCAATTAAAAATAGACAAAACCTAAAAATTGAAACGAGTTGTCATGTTGAAAAAATTAATTTTGAAAATAAAAAAGCTGTTAGCGTTTCTTACTGGAAAAATGGAAAATCTTTTACGATAAAGACTAATAAAGAAATTATTTTAAGTGCAGGATCAATTGGTTCAGCACAAATTCTTCAAACATCTGGAATTGGTGAAGCTGAAAAATTATCAAAACTTGGAATTGAAATTGTAAAGAACTCTTTTGGCGTAGGTAAAAACTTACAAGACCACTTGATGTTTAGACCTGTTTATAAAGTTAAAAATATCAAAACATTAAATAAAAAGATTAATAGTATTTTTGGAAAATTAATGATTGGGATGGAATATGTTTTTTTTAGAAGTGGTCCAATGACTATGGGTGCAAGTCAACTTTGTGGATTCGCAAAAAGTGATGTATCTAAATCAACTCCAAATTTACAGTTTCATGTTCAGCCAATCAGTACTGATAAATTAGGTGGTTCAAATTTACATAATTTTGCTGCATTTACTCCTACTGTTGCAAATATAAGACCCACAAGTAAAGGTGAAATTAACATTATAAATAAAGACAGCAGAGAAAATCCAAAAATTAAAATGAACTACTTATCAAGTGATGAAGATAGAAAAGTTGCTGCTGCTGGTTTAAAATTAATAAGAAAAATTGTTTTAGAAAGCAATGAATTCAAACAATATAATCCTGAAGAATTTAGACCAGGAATTAATATTCAAGATGATGAAGAATTAGTTAAAGCAGGAAGTAATTACGCTCAAACTATATTCCATCCTGTTGGAACTTGTAAAATGGGAAATGATGAAAATGCAGTTGTTTCAGATAAACTAAAAGTACATGGTGTGGAAAATTTAAGAGTAATAGATGCTTCTGTTATGCCTAACATTACTTCAGGAAATACAAATGCACCAACAATTATGATTGCCGAGAAAGGCGCAGATATGATATTGAATAACAAATAATGTATGAACAATTAATTATATTTTCTCAAATAGTATTTATCGATTTAGTTCTTGCTGGTGATAATGCAATTATTATTGGAATGGTTGCTTCAAAATTTCCTTTAGATCAAAGAAAAAAAATTATTTTTTGGGGAATTGGTGGTGCAATAATTTTAAGAATTATTTTAACTTTATTTACAGCATATCTACTTCAAATAACTGGATTAAGATTAATTGGTGGAATATTATTACTTTATATAGTTTACAAACTTTACGTTGATGTGATTAAAAATTCCTCTAAAGAAGAGGATGTTAATGTAGATAACTCAAGTTTAATAAAAGCTATTTGGACGGTATTACTAGCTGATTTTACCATGAGCTTAGATAATGTATTGGGTGTTGCTGGAGCAGCTGGTAGTCATTATTTTTTATTAATTTTTGGATTAGTTTTGTCAATAATATTGATGGCAACCGCTGCAACCTTGATTTCTAAATGGATTAAAGAATATAAATGGATTGCATGGATTGGTTTATTGGCAATACTGGTAGTTGCGATACAATTGATTTATACTGATATAAAAATTTTACTATAAATGTTTTTAAAAAAATATAATTTAAAAAATAAAACAGCTGTTGTTTCTGGTGCTGGAAAGGGTTTAGGAAGAGCCTGTGCGATTGCTTTAGCAGAAGCTGGCGCAAATTTAATAATTATAAGTAGAACTAAAAAAGATTTAGTTGAAGTTTCTAAGATAATAAAAAAATATAAATCTAAATGTAAATTTTATACTTGTGACATAACAGATTATGATCAAATAAAATCTATAATAAATGAACAGGAAAAAATTGATATATTGATAAATAATGCTGGAAATAATATTCCAGAACATTTTACGAAAGTTAAAACTAAAAATATGGAATATTTAGTTAAAATTAATACAATAGCCTCATTTAATTTAGCACAACTATGTACCCTTAAAATGATTAAAGCCAAAAATAGAAAAAAAATTGGTGGAGCGATAGTTAATATGTCTTCTCAAATGGGGCATGTAGGAGGACCGATCAGAAGTGTCTATAATATGAATAAATGGGGCTTAGAAGGTTTAACTAAGGGTATGGCTATAGATTTAGCTAAATATAACATTAGAGTTAACACGGTTTGTCCCACATTTGTTGTAACTCCAATGACAAAAAAGTTTTTAAAAAATAAAAAATTTAAAAATGATACTCTTAGAAACATTCCACTTGGTAGGTTTGCTGAAATGTCTGAGGTAGCTTCAGCTGTTGTTTTTCTTACGTCTGATGCAGCATCAATGATTACTGGAACTTCTTTATTGGTTGATGGTGGATGGACTGCAAAATAATTAAATATACTTTATTAATATTTTTACTTAGCTTAAAAGTTTCAGCTGTTGAATTTAAGGGTAGGTTTATACAAGGACATTATATTCTTGGAAAAACTAATCCAGATTCTAAGATTTTTATAGATAAAAAAAAAATTAAAGTTTCTGATGATGGCTATTTTGCTTTTGGAATAGAAAAAGATAGAAAAATTGACATAACCATTACAGAAAATAACAAAAAAATTGTCAAAAAAATCCAAAAAAGAAAATATAATATTCAAAAAATTGAAGGTTTACCCAAAAAAAAAGTTACTCCTCCGGAAGAGTTCTATGCGAGAATTAAAAGGGAAAACTTATTAATTGCTAAAGCAAGAGAAATTAATAGTAGCTTATCTTTTTTTAAAGATAAATTTATCATACCTGTCGATGACGCAATCATTACTGGTGTTTATGGAAGCCAGAGAATTCTTAATGGCATTCCTAAGTGGCCACACTATGGGTTGGATTTTGCTCAAAAAAAAGGGACACCAATTAAAGCTATGAATAATGGAATTATAACCTTGGCAGAAAAAGACCTGTTTTATACTGGAGGTACAATAATTTTTGATCATGGTCATGGTATCTCAACACTATACATGCATATGGAGGATCTTTTTGTTAACGTTGGGGACCATATAAAAAAAGGTGATATTGTAGGTACTGTGGGAGCAAGTGGAAGAGCAACTGGACCACACCTAGATATTAGGCTAAACTGGTTTGGTATTAGGTTAGATCCAGCAACCATATTAAATATTCAATAATGAAATCTTTACTAGATAAAACAACGGACAGATTAGTTGATGCTTTTCTTAATGATAAAATAATCACAGCTCTTCCACCTCGATATACAAAAAAATTAAGTGAAGCTCAAAAAGTAAGAAAAATGTGTGAAAGTAAAATTAAAGAGACTATTATTGGATTTAAAGCAGCAGGTACTGCAATTCCAGTTATTAAAAAACTTAAGGAGAGGGAACCTTTTTATGCATCAATCTATAAAAGAAATTTTTTAAAAAGTGGAAAAAAAGTTAAAATAAACAAGTCAACTTTAGGTATAGAACTAGAGGTTTGTTACTTGGTAAAGGAATCTTTCTTTTCTTCAAAAGGACCTATCACAATGAAAAATGTATCAAAATATATCTCTCATATGGCACCATGCATTGAAGTTGTTGGATATAGACAAAGAAAAAAAGGTATAACTTCTTTTGGTGATCTTTGTAGTGATTTTGGGGCAAATGTTAAATTTCTAATTGGTCAAAATAAAAAATTTAAAAGAATTAATATAGGTAATTTAAAAACCAATATTACTAATAAAAGAATTAAACAAAGTGTAAATGGCAATACAAACACGGTTTATATAAATCCACTAAATTCACTTAGATTTGTTTTAAATAAAATCAAAAAAGATAAAATAAATCTTAATAAAGATTTTTATGTATTTACAGGGTCTACTGTTGGTGTCGTGTCAATTTTAGGAAAAGGAGAATATAAGGGTAAAATTGATAAATTAGGTTCTGTAAAGGCAAAAATTATTTAATGGCATTACATTTTAGTAAAGAAGAGTTTCGAAAAAGAAAAATAGATATTTTAAAATCTATGAAAGAGCAAGAATTAGATGCTCTTTTAATGTTTAGGCAGGAGTCTATGTATTGGCTTACAGGCTATGATACATTTGGGTATGTTTTTTTTCAAACTTTAGTTTTGGACAAAAATGGAAATATAACCCTTTTAACTAGAGCCCCTGACTTAAGACAGGCACAAAATACTTCTAATATTCAAGACATAAGAATTTGGATTGATAAGGATGGTTCAAATCCAACTGATGAATTAAAAATAATTTTAAATGAATTTAATTTAAAAGGAAAAATAATTGGAATTGAATATGAAGCTTATGGTATGACGGGTCGTAATGCTTTAAAATTAAATAAATCACTAGAAAATTACTGTATAGTCCAAGACCAATCAGAATTGATAACTAAGTTAAGAGTTGTTAAATCGAAAGAAGAAATTGCTTATGTTAAAAGAGCAGCAGAACTTGCAGATGATGCACTTGATGAAGCTTGGAAATATACCAAGGCTGGTGTAAGCGAAGCAAAAATTTTAGCTGAAATGCAAAGAGCTGTTTTAGAGGGTGGTGGAGACTATCCAGCTAATGATTATATTATAGGCTCTGGACACAATGCTCTTCTTTGTCGATATCAATCTGAGAAAAGAATTTTATCTAACCAAGATCAATTAAGTATAGAGTGGGCTGGTACTTATAAGCACTATCATTCTGCAATGTTCAGGACAATTCCAATAGGAAAAGTAAATCCAAAACATATTAAAATGCACGAAGCCTGTGTAGAAGCTTTGACTAATTGTGAAAAAAAATTAATATCAGGAAATACTGTTGGTGAAGTTTTTGATGTTCATGCAAAAACATTTGATAATCTTGGATATAACAAAGCAAGAATGAATGCTTGTGGGTATTCTTTAGGCTCGACATTTGCGCCAAATTGGATGGACTGGCCAATGCTATACACAGGTAATCCTTATGTCATTCAACCGGGTAATGTCTTCTTCATGCATATGATATTAATGGATTCAGACAATGAACTAGCGATGAATTTAGGTGAAACGTATATAGTGACCAAAAATGGAAATGAGAGATTGGGAAAGCAAAAATTTGATTTGGTGGTTTTATAAAAGCTGAGTTCTAATATATTATATGGAAAATTTGATTAAAAAACTAGAAGAACAAATTACCTTTATTCAACAAGAAATATCTCAAATGAGCAATGAACTTTACTCTCAGCAAAAAGAAATTACTAATCTTAAGAAAGAAATTTCAAACCTTAATATAAAAATTGAAGAGCTAGATAGTGGCGTTGAATCAAATATTACCAAAGACGACAAAAAACCACCACATTACTAATTTCTATAATTAATTCATGACAGAAAAATATGACGTTATTATAATTGGTGCTGGTGCAGCTGGTTTAATGAGCGCTATTGAAGCTGGTAAAAGAGGAAGAAAAGTACTTTTAGTTGACCACGCAAAAAAAATTGGAGAAAAAATTCGTATATCAGGTGGTGGGAGATGTAATTTTACAAATATTAATACACATCCAAGTAAATTTATTTCAAAAAATCCCAAATTTATAATATCTGCTTTAAGTCAATACACACAAGGTGATTTTATAAATTTAATCAAAAAACATAATATTAAATTTCATGAAAAAAAGTTAGGGCAGCTTTTTTGTAACGATAGCGCTCAGCAAATAATAGATATGCTACTTTTAGAATGTCAAATGGCAAAAGTTACTTTAAAAAAGGAGATCATTGTTTTGGATGTCGATAAGAAAGATAATCAATATTTTATAACTACTAACTCTGATAAATACTTTTGTAACTCATTAATTATTGCAACAGGTGGTCTTTCAATTCCTAAAATTGGAGCAAGTAAGTTTGGCTACGAAATAGCTAAAAAATTTAAATTAGATATTATAGAAACATTGCCAGCCCTAGTCCCTTTAACGTTTAGTGAAAAAATACTTACTATGTGTAATGAACTTAGTGGATTATCTTTAGAAGCAGTTGTTTCAATTAATAAAATTTTCTTTGAAGAAGGAATGTTATTTACACATAGAGGTTTAAGTGGACCCTCTATATTACAAATTTCCTCTTACTGGAAATTAGGAGACGACATTCAGGTTAATCTTTCACCAAAATTAGACATTTTTAATTTTTTAGAAAGTGAAAAACACTCAAATCCTAAACAGGATATAAATAACATAATTTCAGAAATTATTCCTAAGAGATTAGCTTATATAATCTGCAAGGAAAATAATGTTAACGGTAATATATCTGAACTATCAAATAAATTATTAAAACAATTAAGTAGATCTATAAATACTTGGGTCATTAACCCAACTGGATCTGAAGGTTATAGAACGGCTGAGGTTACTCTTGGTGGTGTCAACACCAATGAGATTTCTTCAAAAACAATGATGTCAAAAAAAAATCCAGGCTTATTTTTTATTGGAGAGGTAATGGATGTTACTGGTCACTTAGGTGGTTATAATTTTCAATGGGCATGGTCATCTGGTTTTGTAGCTGGTCAATACGCTTAATATTAAAAATAGTTTTTTAGCTTTAATTATTTAATTCGACTTTGACCAATAGCCATAAACACATCTTGTTCCACTTCTCGTACAGTCATAAGTATCGTGAAGAACTCCATTTTTGACAACAGTAATATGTTTTGAACAAGATACTATTAAAGTACCGCTAGGTAACTCATTTTTTTTTAAATGAACCTTACAACCTTGACCTACAAACATTGTTGGAGTCCAATTCCAGCCTAATCTTTTAAGATATTTTTTAAGGACTACACGATGTGTACCTGTTCTTGGACTATCATTTTTTTGTTTTAAGCTTCTTGCAAGTTTGGTTCGTGAGGTTGTTCTAAAATCTTCATTTGCTTCATAAAGATCATCATAGATTTTCTGATAAGGAAGATTTGTTACTATAGCTATAGACCTAACAACACAATCTCCTGCTTTTCCTTTATAACCAGCAGCTGCACGACCACCATCATTAATTTTTAGTTCTAAATTACTTCTTGAGAATAATCTTTTAAAAAAATTCACGATTTACTTTTATTGTCTAATATTTCAACCATACACTGAGTTGCATATTCACGCCATTCTCCAGCTTTTTTTCCTTTAAGACTATTGAGATGTTGTTTGTTATTATCAATATTTTCTTTATGCTTAATTTTATTACTTTCATCTAAATTTGTTTCCATATTGGTCAAGTTTGTTTCCATTGCAGTTATCCAGCTATTTCCAAGTTCAACACATTTATCATCATCTTTCTCATCACAAATTTGTTTAAAGAAGTTAAAGATAACATCATCTGCTTTTATCTCTTTGTTCATTTTATTTTCCGAAAATGCCTAATTTAACATCATAATCAACTGCTACGCCATATTCTGGGTCATCATCGCTATCTACAACAAGTTGACCAGCTCTACTTAATAATTTATGACAATCACGAGTCAAATGTCTAAGCTTAACTTTTTTTCCAAAAGTGTTATATTTATCTGCAATATCTTCAATTGCTTTTAAAGCAGACTGATCAATTACTCTTGATCTAACGAAATCAATAATAATTACCTGTGGATCATCAGATGGATTAAACAGTTCTAAAAAACTATTAGTTGAGCTAAAAAATAGTGGTCCTTCTATTTCGTAAACTTTTGCACCTTTCTCTGTTTTGGATGGTCTTTCAACTGCTCTAATTTTTGAAGCTGATTTCCATGCAAAGACTAATGCAGAAACAATTACTCCCACTATTACTGCAACAGCTAAATCTTCTAGAACAGTTACTACGGTTACAAGAATTGTAACTAAAGCATCACTCTTAGGTACAAAAAATAAAATTTTTAAAGAATTCCAGGCAAATGTTCCAATCACAACCATAAACATAACCCCAACTAGAGCAGCAATTGGTATCATTTCAATATATGAAGAAGTATATAAAATAAAAATTAATAAAAATATAGCAGCAGCTATTGCTGCAATTCGTGTTCTTCCACCCGATCTAACATTGATCATTGATTGGCCTATCATAGCACAACCACCCATTCCCCCAAAAAAACCCGTAACTGTATTGGCTAAACCTTGTGCCAAACATTCTTGACTAGCACCGCCTCTTTTATTGGTAATCTCTCCAACTAAATTTAAAGTTAACAAACTTTCTATCAACCCTATTGAGGCTAGTATAAAAGCATATGGAAAAATAATTTTTAAAGTTTCGACATTAAATGGAACACCAGGTATTGAAAAATTTGGAAGGCCTCCTTTAACACTAGCAAGATCACCAACACTAGGTATATCAATTTTTAAAATTAAAACTGCAATAGTAGTAAATAATATGGCTACCAACGTCGATGGTACTGCTTTTGTTATTTTAGGTAAAAACCAAATAATAAACATTGTGAAAATAACAAATATGATTGAGTAAAGCAATGTATCACCTGAAATCCAGACTAAATCTCCAAGAGAATTTATTGTTTTAAACTGACTAAGCTGAGAAATAGCAATTACTATCGCTAATCCATTAACAAAGCCAAGCATTACAGGCTCTGGAACCATCCTAATAAATTTACCAAGCTTAAATACACCAGCAATTAATTGTAGTATTCCCATTAAAACAACAGTTGCAAATAAATATTCTGCACCATGATCCATAACAAGGGCAACCATAACAACTGCCAAAGCTCCAGTTGCACCAGAAATCATTCCAGGTCTACCACCGACTACAGCTGTAATCAGGCCAACTATAAAAGCAGCATAAAGCCCCGATAGAGGCGCAACACCAGCAACAAAAGCAAACGCAATGGCTTCTGGGACTAAAGCTAAAGCCACTGTTAAACCTGATAAAATTTCAATTCTAAATAATGAAAAAGACAAACCTTCTTTGGGAATATAATTTTGAGTATTAAAGTTTATAGAATTTATAAAATCTAATAATGCCTTTGAATGTGTTGTTTTTTTCAATAACTACCTAATACATATTGATTAATTTATATTACACTTATTTGTTGTTTTTGTATTAGATCAATAACAAAGTAAAGTACATGTTTTAAAATAAATATTGTTAAAACTAATTAGATAGATTTAAGTATCAGAACTCCTCTACTACTTAAATCTCAGATTTTGCTCTTAACCTTTCATAGATTAATCTGGTCATAATACCAATATTTAAAAAAGGCTCTGGTGGTAGCCAAGTTGGTTTATTTTGTGATTCAATAATTTTAATTTCATTGGTATATACGTTGCTAGCTTTTATAGCTATTTGCTCACCAAACAAAGAGCCTACTCCTATTCCAGAGCCATTATAACATCCCGCTACAAATATATTATTATCAATTTTTTCAAAAATTTGAGAACTATTTCTGGTTCTAGATACGATACCTGACCAACTAGATTCGATAATATCATCAGGAAGACTTGGAAATCTTTTTTTTATTCCAAATTTTTGATTGATGGATCTTTTTTTTAAATTAACTTCTGACATTCTAAATGGATTATGAACTTCAGCAGTATTTCTAATTAAAATTCTTTTATCTTTTGTCATTCTTATGGTTGCTCCCATTGGTCTAACTGGTAATACACCCCATTCCTTTGGCTCACCTATAGACTTGAATTCTTCATCAGATAATGGTCTTGTCATGCTCGCTGTTAATGTTAATGGAAAATTATAATTAGTTTTTATACCCAATGATTTTAAAAAACCGTTTGTACAAAAAATAATTTTTTTTGTAATAATTTGACAATCTTTAAACTTACAATAAATATTATTATCCTTTTTCTTCCATTCAGTTAAAGGCGAATTTTCATATAACTCAACATTGTCTGGTAATGCATCAATCATCGCTCTAACTAATTTTCCTGGATGAAGCAAAATTCCTCCTTTTGTATAAAGTCCTATTTTGTAGAAACTTGTTCCCAGTCTTTCCCTTAAATCCTCATCTAATACTAATCTAGATTTAAATCCTAATTTAGAAAGTGTTTCTGAAAAATTTAGTAGAATTTTTTTATCTTCACTTTTCGAAGAGGCGAAATATTTTCCAGCATCATTCCATTCACAATCAACCTGATATTCTTTGATAAACTTTTTAATAGTATCAATTCCTAACTTATAGATATCAGTTTTTTTTTTATAATTTTCTAACTCTTTATTAGATGTAAAACCATCATTGAGCGTGGTATCTACTAGATACCCAGAATTTCTACCACTAGCCCCTTCACCTGCTAGTTGAGCATCCACTAATATTACTTTGTGTTTGGGATTTAATTGAGATAATTTTCTTGCTGCAGATAAACCTGTGTATCCCGCACCTACAATTAGCCAATCACAATGAGTATCTTTATTAATAGTCTTAATATTTGACCTGGGTATCAAATCATTAATCCAACTACATGTCTTGTCGTTGATTATTTTACCCATGTTTAATTTATAATTATTAAAATTTAATATTTTTTATAATTTTATCTGCAACTATCGAGTTTCCAAATTTTTTCATATGTATATCGTCATCTATATAGATCAATTGTTTCCAATCAATATTTTCGTTTTTAATCTTATTAAAGTCTTTATATAGACTGATCATTTTTTCACATTTATGTTTTTTACAAATTTTCCTTGAAAAATTTTCCCAATTAAAAATTTTTTGACCATGGATTAAGTTTTCCGGCCATGGAAAAATCAACAAATAAATTTTTGCATTATTTTTTTTAGACAAATCAGCAATTTTACCAAAATATTTATCTATATCGTTCAAAGCATTTTCAAATTGTATTTTATCAAAAAACTCATGCTGACTAAGTTCTGTATAGGTAACATTAGCAATGTGACTTTTTAAGGCTGTGTCCTCATTTTTATTGTAATCTTTATTAAATTTTATCTTAATATATCTTAAAAAATTTCTGAAAGAAAAAGTTAATAGTCTCAAGCCTTTAAAATTAGAATCTTTAATCTTATCCCAGGCATCAATTTCTTTTTTTATATGATGTTCTTTTTGAACTCCATATTTTGTTATAGGAATTTCTTCCCAAACAGCTATCATATCTGCTATATCTGTCATATCTAATGTAACAATAACATGTGTTACATCATTTTTGTGTTTAAAAAAAAAATCCTCAACAGTGTTCCAGTACATTCGGATTCCATAACCAGGTACACCAAGATTGTATATTTCATATTGTTGAATCCGGGTTTCAACTATTCCAGGAAATGAGTCTTGATATGGCACACCAAATCCAAAAGTATGTGAATCTCCAACAAATAATACTTTATCTTTTAAATTATTTCTTTTTTTCCCTGAATATCTATAGCCATTACTGTCGGTAAAAACTTTATAGGGGCTAACAGTTCTTTGTGATTCTGTAGCGACACAGTTTTTCTTTAGATTATAATAATGATAATCCTCTTGATTATAATTTAAATCAAAATATTGAAAACAATTATAGTTAATCTTTCCAGATTTTGTAAAATTACTATAAATCAAATCTCCTATAATAATAAAAAACGAATAAATACATAGAAAAA
>CAJQTA010000006.1 GCA_905618895.1 uncultured Candidatus Pelagibacter sp. | reverse complement strand
CAATCTCCGCTCAACAAACAAAAATTCATGTTGCTGTAGCAACATGGGAGTGGGGATCTTATTTTGATCCAAAACTAAAAGTAGAAGGAATTAGATTAAATATTTCTAATTGGAGAAGACCAGCTCCAAACTCTATACCATGGGATACAAAAGCATCAGGCCTTTATATGATTTGTACTTTATCAAAACATGAGGCTGAACAACAAGGTTATACTGATTCTCTAATGCTTGATCATGAAGGTAATGTTGCAGAAGCTACTGGAGCTAATATTTTTTTTAAAGATAAAAATGGAGATATTCATACACCAATTCCAGATTCATTTTTAGACGGAATAACAAGAAGAACTGTAATCGAAATAGCAAAAGCAAAAGGTATTAAAGTGCATGAAAGAAAAATTTTACCAACGGAATTATCAAATTTTGTTGGATGTTTTTTAACAGGCACTGCTGCGGAGGTAACACCTGTATCCTGTATAGCTGAAAATCAATTTAAAGTTTGCAAAACAATAATTGATTTAAATGAAAGTTATCAGGCTTTAGTTAGAAAAAAAAAAGCAGCTTAATTTTTATTATCTTCAGATATTGCATGATCAATACCTTTTCTCAAATATTCATAACCAGTGTATAAGGTTAAAAAAGCAGAAAGCCACAATAGTATTATTCCAATTGTTTGAGCGTTATAATCTTGAAAATTTAATATTTTGTTTCCTGTTTCACCCGTTAATAAAAGTGAAATTGCAAACATCTGTAAAAAAGTTTTTAATTTTGCTAAGTTTGATACAGGAAGTTTAATTTGTCCCTTTGCTAAAAATTCTCTTAAGCCTGAAATTAAAATTTCTCGTGTTAATATTATTATTGCCGCTATAACCTCGTAGTGCTTAATTGTTCCACTCATAACAAGAAGTATTAAAGCTGCAGCTACAATAATTTTATCAGCTATTGGGTCAAGCAGTTCTCCTAACTTAGACTCTTCTTCCATCATTCTGGCTAGCATTCCATCTAGGAAATCAGTAAATGATGCTATTACAAATAGTGCAAAAGCAGTTAAATCTCCATAAAAGCCAGGAAGATAAAACGCAATAACAAAAAACGGAACTATTATTATTCTACCAATAGTTAGTATATTTGGAATTTTTTTAAGCATAATTATTCGTGAAAAAAGTTATATATCTTTTTTGCAACTTTTTCCTCAACACCGTCAACTGTTTTAATTTCGTCAAAACTAGCAGATTCTACAGCTCTTGCAGAGCCAAAATGATTTAAAAGTGCTCTTTTTCTAATAGATCCAACACCTTCTATTTGGTCTAGTAATGACTTTGTAATTCCTTTAGCTCTTTTAGCTCTATGTGAGTTAATTGCAAACCTGTGTGCCTCATCACGAAGTCGTTGCATAAAAAATAGAGTAGGGTCATTTTTTTCAAACTTAAAAGACTCACCTTTATAAAAAAAAGTTTCATCGCCACTATTTCTCATTTTACCTTTTGCAATAGCAATCATGGGCAGATCATGCAAACCAAACTCATCCAGCACTTCTTTAGCAGATGAATATTGACCTTTTCCACCATCAATTAAGATTAAATCTGGTAAAGTTAAATAGTTTCCCTTTTCAAGCATTGCTCTCTTGAATCTTCTAGTAAGAACTTCCTTTAACATTGCAAAGTCGTCTTGCTCTGCACCTTTTGTTTTAATATCAAATTTTCTATATCTTTTTTTGATGAAACCTTCGTTTCCAAAAGTTATCATTGCTCCAACACTATTTGTTCCAGAAATATGACTATTATCATAAACTTCAACTAGGCTTATACCGTTTTTAAGATTGAATTTTTTAGATACACCCTCAAATAAATTTTTATTATTGTTTGTTTCATAAATCTTTCTATTTAAAGATTCTTTGGCATTTTTTTCTGCCATTGCAATAACTTTAGCCTTTGTTCCCTTTTTAGCTACGTTAATAGAGATAGTGTTATTTTCTTTTTTACTTAAAGTTTCTTCAATTAATTTTTTATCTTTAATATCTGAATTAATGATTATCAATTTTGGAACATTTTTATTTTCATAAAATTGCATTAAAAAAGAAGACATTATTTCATTAACTTCTTGGTCAGGGTCGTGCTTTGGAAAATAAGCTTGGTTTCCCCAATTTTGTTTAGATCTATAAAAAAATACCTGAATACAAGTTTTACCAGACTCTTTATAAGCCGCTATCACATCAGCATCCACAAGATTTGCTTCATTAATCCTTTGTGATGATTGAATTATATTTAAAGACTTAATTCTATCTCTAAAAATGGATGCTCTTTCAAAATCAAGTTTTTCACTCGCTTCTTCCATTTGTTTTGATAAATTTTTTTGAATATCTCTTGATTTGCCCGACACAAACTGGATGGCATGCTCAACTGATTTCGCATAATCTTCTTTATTAA
>CAJQTA010000005.1 GCA_905618895.1 uncultured Candidatus Pelagibacter sp. | reverse complement strand
AAATTAACAACTACAAAAGCACAGCTTAAACCTAGGGCTATGATTAAAAATAAAACAATCGGCAAGTAATCTTTTAAAAATTCTGAAAGCATTTGAGTCTATATAGCAGTTTTTATAACATGTTGAAGGGCACATAAGTCACATTTTAAGTAACATTCACAGCAAAAAGTGAAGAAAAGTGGCGGGAGTGAAGGGACTCGAACCCTCGACCTATCGCGTGACAGGCGATCGCTCTAACCAACTGAGCTACACCCCCACTTTTAATTGTTTTGGTGGGCAGTAAAGGACTCGAACCTTTGACCCCCTCGGTGTAAACGAGATGCTCTACCAGCTGAGCTAACCGCCCAAAACAAGGGCTACTAATACATCAACGAATAGATAATGTAAATTAGTAATTATTGAATACTGGCTTGGGATTTATCATCTGATTTAGAAATTTTATCAACCTCGACCCATTCAACTCTTTTAAGTTCTTTGGTTAAGGCTATTTTTAAAACTTCATCAGCATGTTCAACTGGAGTAATTTTAATATCATCAATAATTTTTTTTGGCATATCAACTAGGTCTTTTTCATTATCTTTTGGAATTAATACTTCTTTAATGCCTGCTCTATGTGCGGCAAGTAATTTTTCTTTTAATCCACCAATTGGTAAAACTTGACCAGTTAATGTAACTTCACCAGTCATTGCGATATCACGTCTAACAGGATTGCTTGTTATGGCAGAAACTATCGAAGTAACCATTCCAATTCCTGCTGATGGTCCATCTTTTGGTGTTGCACCTTCTGGAACATGAATATGAAAATCATTTTTTTCAAAAAGCGGTGGTATAATTCCATATTCTAAACATTTTGATCTAACAAATGATTTTGCTGCTTTAACTGACTCTTGCATTACATCACCTAATTTTCCTGTAATTTGCATCCTACCTTTTCCAGGCATGGTAAGTGTTTCTATTTTAAGAATTTCACCACCATATTCTGTCCACGCTAAACCAGTTACAACACCAATTTTATCTTTGGTTTCTAGCTCGCCAAATGTAAATTTTTTAATTCCTAGATAGTCTGATAAATTTTTTAGATTAACTTTAACTTCTTTTTCTTCACCTGAAACTATTTTTTTTACAACTTTTCTAGCTACTTTTGAAATTTCTCTTTCTAAATTTCGTACTCCAGATTCTTTTGTGTAACATCTTATTATTTCTTTAATTATTCCATCTGATAAAGTCATTTCTTTATCTTTAACACCATTTTCTTTTATTTGTTTTGGTAAAAGATATTTATCAGCAATACTAATTTTTTCATCTTCAGTATAACCAGCTAATCTAATAACCTCCATCCTGTCTAATAATGGTGGTAATATATTTAAAGTATTTGCTGTAGTAACAAACATAACGTCAGATAGATCGTAGTCTACTTCTAAATAATGGTCGTTAAATGTTGAGTTCTGTTCTGGATCAAGTGCTTCTAATAATGCTGAAGATGGATCACCCCTATAATCATTTCCAATTTTATCTATTTCATCTAAAAGAATTAGTGGATTTTTTGTTCCTGCTTTTTTCATCATTTGAATAATTTTACCTGGTAAAGAACCAATATAAGTTCTTCTGTGACCTCTAATTTCAGCTTCATCACGCATTCCTCCAACAGAAACTCTTACAAATTCTCTATTTGTAGCTCTTGCTATTGATTTACCTAGTGAAGTTTTTCCTACACCAGGAGGTCCAACTAAACATAAAATTGGGCCTTTAATTTTATCCATTCTTTTTTGTACAGCTAAAAATTCTATAATTCTTTCTTTAACCTTCTCGAGACCAAAGTGATCATCATCTAATACTCTTAATGCTTTTTTTAAATCAATTTCAACTTTGCTTTTTTTATGCCATGGCAGATCTATCATCCAATCTAAATAATTTCTGACTACAGTTGCCTCCGCAGACATTGGGCTCATATTTTTTAACTTTTTGAGTTCAGACAAACATTTTTTTTCTACATCTTTTGGCATTTTTGAATTCAAAATATTTTTATTTAAACTTGATGTTTCGTCTTTGCCATCTTCAATTTCTCCTAATTCTTTTTGGATAGCTTTTAATTGTTCATTTAAATAATACTCTCTTTGAGTTTTCTCCATCTGAGTTTTAACTCTACCTCTAATTCTTTTTTCAACACCAATAATGCTAGCTTCATTTTCCATAATTTTGATAATAATATTGAGTCTTTTTTTAACATCGGTTGTCTCAAAAATTTGTTGTTTTTCAGAAATTGTAGCCGATATATGAGATGCTATATTATCTGATATTTGAGAAGCATCCTTTAATTGTTTAATATTATTAATTGTTTCGTTAGAAATTTTTTTGTTAATTGATGTTAATTTTTCTAATCTTCTTATTCCTATTAAAGCCAAAGGCATTAAGTCCTCTTTATCGTTTATAACATCGTTATGATAAGCGTAATCACATGTAATAAATTTATCATTATCTTTAAAATCTAATATCTTAACTCTTTTACTACCCTCTATGAGAACCTTAACTGTTCCATCGGGTAATTTTAAAAGTTGAAGTATATTACCTTCACAACCATACATAAAAATGTCCGCTTTTTTTGGATCATCTATTTCAGAGTTTTTTTGAGTTACCAAGATAATTTTTTTATCTTTTTTCATTACTTCATTTAATGCTGATATAGATTTATCTCTCCCTACAAATAAAGGAATGACCATGTTAGGAAATACGACTATATCTCTTAATGGCAGAAGTGGTAAAGAAATTTTAACATCCATGTCTTGAATATGGATATTAAATATAATATTGCAATAGCTATTTGTTAGTTATTAACGCGACTTATGCAGCAGATGTTTTTTCTGATTTAGCTTTATTATTGTTTTTTGAGTGTACTATAATAGGTTCGGAAAGTCCTTTTGCTGCATTGGCGTCAACAATAACTTCCTCAACATTATCTTGGCTTGGAAGATCGTACATTGTCTTTAATAAAATATTTTCAAGTATCGATCTAAGACCTCTTGCCCCAGTTTTTTTATTTATTGCTTTAAGTGCGATTTCTTTGATTGCATTATCCTTAAAATTTAATTTAGCTCCATCTAATTTAAATAATTCTTGATATTGCTTTATTAAAGAGTTTTTAGGTTCTTGTAATATTTGAATTAAAGATTTTTCATCAAGATCTTCAAGCGTTGCTATCATGGGCAATCTACCAATAAATTCTGGTATTAAACCATATCTTAACAAGTCTTCAGGTTCTAAACTTTTCATCCATTCACCTGTTTTTTTTTCTTCAGTTTTTTTTACATTTGCACCAAACCCAATAGACGTACCTTTGTCTCTCTGTGATATAATTTTATCCAAACCAGCAAAAGCACCTCCACAAATAAATAGAATATTTGTAGTGTCTACTTGTAAAAATTCTTGTTGAGGATGTTTTCTTCCACCCTGTGGAGGAACGCTCGCAACAGTTCCTTCCATAATCTTTAATAAAGCCTGCTGAACACCTTCGCCTGATACATCTCTGGTAATTGATGGATTTTCTGATTTTCTACTAATCTTATCTACTTCATCAATATATACAATTCCTCTTTGGGCTTTTTCTACATTATAGTCTGCTGATTGTAATAATTTTAAAATAATATTTTCAACATCTTCACCAACATAACCTGCTTCTGTTAAGGTAGTTGCATCTGCCATTGTAAAAGGAACATCTAAAATTCTAGCAAGTGTCTGTGCTAATAAAGTTTTACCGCAACCAGTTGGACCAACTAATAAAATGTTTGACTTTGAAAGTTCAACATTCTTACTTGCTTTTTGTTCATAATTTAATCTCTTATAATGGTTATGAACTGCTACAGATAAAACTTTTTTTGCATGTTTTTGACCGATTACATAATCATCTAGAACAGTACAAATCTCTTTAGGTGATGGTAATCCATTTTCATGTTTAACTAGAGTATCTTTGCTTTCTTCTTTAATAATGTCCATACAAAGTTCAACGCACTCATCACAAATGAATACTGTTGGCCCTGCAATTAATTTTCTAACCTCGTGTTGGCTTTTGCCACAAAAAGAACAGTAAAGAATATTTTTATTATTAGTTGTCATAAATTTTTTTTAACGAATCAATTTAATCACTCTATTATAAGTAACTCACAATAATCAAGTATAGGTTGATGTAAAAACTAGATCTGGTGTATTAAGATCTTTTGTCTACTACTTCGTCAATTAATCCAAAAACTTTAGCTGTATCTGGGCTCATAAAGTTATCTCTTTCAAGTCCTTTTTTTATGTCTTCTGATGATTTCCCAGTATGTTTTGAATAAATTTCATTAAGTCTTTTCTTTAATGACAAAACTTCATTAGCATGAATTTCTATATCTGTAGCTTGACCTTGAAAGCCAGCTGATGGTTGATGAACCATTATACGAGAATTGGGTAAAGAAAATCTTTTCCCCTTTTTTCCAGCTGCTAGCAAGAAAGATCCCATAGATGCTGCTTGACCAATACATAAAGTTGAAACATCAGGTTTAATATATTGCATAGTATCATAAATTCCCAATCCTGCTGTTACTAAACCACCTGGACTATTTATATAAAGATAAATATCTTTTTTTGGATCTTCTGACTCTAAAAATAAAAGTTGTGCAGTTACTAGAGACGCCACACTATCATTTATTGGACCAACCAAAAAAATTATTCTTTCTTTAAGAAGTCGCGAATATATATCATAAGCTCTCTCACCCTTGTTTGATTGTTCAACAACCATGGGTACTAGATTATTCATGTGTTCAGAAAATTTAATTGTCATAAATTGATTCTATCAACTTATACAACTTGTGATTACTTTTTGCTAACTTTTTTTACTTTAGTTGTTTTAGAGGCCTTAGATTTGGGTTTTTTCGTTTTAACAGTAGCTTTTTTTGATACAGCTACTTTTTCATTCTTATGGTCATGATCATGGTCGTGGTCGTGAGATTTTTTTAAAATTTTTTCTGCTTCGTCTTTTGATATATTTATAATATTAGGTTTGGCTTTTGATTTGATTAAGTCAATAATTTTTTCTTCATAAACATTACCTCTAAGACTTGCTAATGCAGATGGATTCTTTTGATAAAATTCCATAATCATTTTTTCTTGTCCGGGCATCGTTCTAAGTTGCTTTTGAACTTCAGCTTGAATTTCTTGTTCTGTAACTTTAACATTATTTTGTTCACCAAATTCATTTAAAATTAAACCAACCTTAATTCTTTTTTTTGCTGTTTCTTCAAAACTTTTTTTATTTTTTTTGGCTTCACTTTCTGTCATTCCTTGAGATAAAACTTTTATTTCTTCTTCAATTAGGTTTATTGGTATTTTATCAACTTTAAATTTTTCAATTGCATCAAGAATTTGTTTTTTTGATAACATGTCTAGTGAATTCTTAAATTCATCATTAATTTGTTTAGATATTAAAATCTTAAGATCAGATAAATCTTTAGCACCTAAATTTTTAGCAAACTCATCG
>CAJQTA010000004.1 GCA_905618895.1 uncultured Candidatus Pelagibacter sp. | reverse complement strand
TATTCTATTTACTGCTTTTAATGAGTCTACTAATTCATCCTTAATTTTTATCTTCGATTTTATTAAAATTCTCCTAGCCTCTTTATAGTTAATCATTTTAATTTTCTTTTAGTATTTTTTTTGCTTCTTCAAAATCTTCTTTAGTATTTATATTAAAAAAAGGATCAAATTTTTTTATCACAACATCAATTGTTTTTAATCCTATCTTGTTTGCCCATTCTTCAACTTTTCTAAACTTATTTTTAATCAGATCGTTTTCCAGTGTTTTTAACAAATTAATTGACCACAGTCCAAAAATATTGTGTCTTTTGTTATTTGATTTAACAAAATATAATAAACTTTCATTTAGTTTAATTTTTTTTTTATATTCTTCAATAATTGATGTTTCAAAGAAAGGTGTGTCTGATGGAAATGTTGCAATCCACTGATATGATTTTTTATTTTCTTTAACCCACTTCATTGAACTTAGAACTCCTGCTAATGGACCAAGATTATCAAGACAATCTGGAATTACAGTTACATTTTTTATCTTTTGTATTTTTAAACTATGGCTTGAGACAATAAGTATCTCTTCAAATTTATTACCAATTTTAGATAAAACATGCTCTAGCAATGTTTTATCACCGAGTTTTATATGATTTTTATCTTCACCAAATCTCTTCGATTTTCCACCTGCTAGCACAACAGCTAAAATATTGTTATCTTCCATAAATCAAAATATAAAACATTAATCTTTTAATTAAAGAATTATAATGGACTTAAAAATTTTAGAAATTGCATCTAATACCGAAAACCACAAAGTGGTTAAAAATTATACTCATCAAGCCAAGAATAAAAATCCAATATGTGGTGATGAAATGCAAATTAGCTTGGTAGTAAAAGAGAATATAATTGAAGATATGGGGTATCAATGTAGATCATGCGTTTACTGCCAGGCTTCAGTAAGTTTACTTTCAAGGTGGGTTGTGCAAGCCTCGGTAGAAAAAATTTCTACTTTTGTCTCAAACTCTGAATTATTTTTCGAAAAAAATTTTGATCAAACCAAAAAAATTAATATAAAAGACTTGAAAGACTTTAAAAAGATTCTAAATCCTGAAAACATTTCTAGAAAAGAGTGTTTGTTACTTCCTTTTAAAACTCTTTCAAGGGCTCTAAACCTTTAAATTAACAATAACGTTAAAGATAAAAATATATGATAAATACAATAAAAGAAAATTTTAGTAGAGCTTTATATGCTTTAATATTTTCAATAATTACAATCGGTACTCTTTCATTTTTAAGTTTTAAAACCCCTTATGGATTATTCCTAGCTGGGTCATTTGGCTCATCTATGGTTCTACTTTTTGGATATCCTGAAAGCCCTTTTGCGCAACCTAAAAATGTTTTCTTTGGACACTTAGTAACATCTATAGTCGGTGTTTTAATTTTAAAATTTCTTCCAGTAGATCAATTCTTGCAAATCGCTATTGCTGTAGGCCTTGGTATTTTTGTAATGATACTACTTGGCGTAACTCACCCACCTGCAGGAGGAAATCCTATAGTTATAATACTTGGTGCAGTTTCATATGATTTTTTATTAAATCCAATTATTTTTGGTTCAATAATAATAATTCTTTATGCCATTATTTTAAATCGTTTCATTTTAAAGAAAAACTACCCAAGTAGCTAGAAAAGTTTATCTTTTCGTTGTTTCAAATCTAGCCAGTTTAAATATACTAGCTAAATGAATTCTAATTATAAAGTCATAAAATTTAGATCTAACAAATCAAAAGAAGTTGATGATCAAGTATCAATTGAAGAACCACTTGAAATAATACTCAAATATAAAAATAAAGAAAATTGGATTGAAAATACCATATCTATTACAATGAGAACGCCTGGTGATGATGAAGATTTAGTTACTGGCTTTCTTTTTAATGAAAGAGTAATTGAAAAAATTAATCATATAGAAAAAATTGAAGCAAGTGGTGAGCCTGTTGGTCAATATAAATTAAGAAATAAAATTATCGTAACGATAAATAATTCAGAAAATATTGATATTGATAAAATTAAAAGAAATTTTTTGACAAATTCTTCATGTGGTGTGTGTGGGAAAACATCTCTTGAATCTTTAGAGATTATTAAAAAAGATAAAATAATAAAATCTATCCCAAAAATACATCATGAAATAATAATGAAGTCTCCTGATATATTAAAACAGAAGCAATCTGAGTTTTCAAAAACAGGTGGAATTCACGCTAGTGGCTTGTTCAACGCTAATGGTGAGGTTGTTGCTGTAAAAGAAGATGTGGGACGACATAATGCTTTAGACAAATTGATTGGATTCGTTTTAAAAAAAAAGTTGCTTGATAATTGTTCTCAATTTTTAACCTGCTCTGGAAGATTAAACTTTGATTTGGTACAAAAGGCTCTAATGGCCAATATAGGCGTCCTAATAGGTGTGGGTGCGCCAACCAGTCTCGCTATAGATTTGGCTAATAAGTTTAACATGACGTTAGTTGGTTTTGTAAAAGAAGGCAGCTTTAATATTTATAGTAATAGTGAAAGAATTATAATAAAAAATTGAAAATTTAAAAGGGTAAATTGTGTCAAAAAATATCAGTAACTTGTCAGGAAGAATAGGATTAAAAAAAAACCTATTTGAAAAAATTTCTGAAAGATCATTAAATTCTAAAGACTCAAGTGGTATTAAAGAAATAGCTAATGAATACCATATGGGTGTATCTACTATTCACGGTGCCGAAAGTTTTTATGAATTTTTAAGACCATCTCATAGAGCAAAGAAAGCCTTTGTTTGTAATGGAAGTGCTTGCATGTGTTCTGGAACACAGGAACCTTTAAAGAAAAAATTAAAAGAAAAATTAGGTGATGACAAAGTTGGTGAAATGTTTTGTCTTGGTCACTGTTACGAAAATAAAGCTTTTCATTATGATGGTGAAAACTATGCTGGGAATGACATCGATAAAATTGATGAGATAATTAAAGGAGAAAAAATCAAACAGGAAAAATTCTTCTCTAAAAGTTTTGCTTCAACAAGTTTTTTAATGGATGATAAACTTTCAAATTTAGATCAATTTAAAGATATTTTAAGTAAATTTATAAATACTGACAAACAAGAAATTATAAAGTCACTATTAGATTCAAACCTAACAGGTAGAGGTGGTGCTGGTTTTCCAGCAGGAATGAAATGGGATTTTTGTAGAAAAGCAGAATCTGAAAAAAAATATGTTATCTGCAATGCTGATGAAGGAGACTCTGGTGCATTTTCTGATAGATACTTATTAGAAGATCAGCCACTAAAAGTATTATTTGGAATGATTATTTGTGGTTATGTTATTGGCAGTGACGAAGGTGTTTTATATATTAGAGGAGAATATCCAAAATCTATTGAAGCAATAAATGGATGTATTAATTCTTTAAAAAAAGAAGGTTTATTAGGTAAAAACATTCTAGGTACCAGCTTTTCTTTTGATTTAAATATTTGTATTGGACAAGGAGCGTACATATGTGGAGAAGAAACTGCTTTAATTGCATCAATTGAAGGAAGAAGAGCAGAAGTTGATGTGAGACCTCCCTTCCCTGTTACTGAAGGACTTTATAAAAAACCAACAGTTGTGAACAATGTTGAAACTTTAGCTGCAGCTACGGGTATACTTATTAATGGATCAGAAAAATTTTCTGCAGTTGGTAATAAAAAATCGGCAGGTACAAAATTAGTTTGTTTTGATAGTTTTTTTAATAATCCTGGTGTTTATGAAGTTGAAATGGGCACACCAATGAAAAAAGTTTTAAATGATATTGGTGGAGGTTTCAAAGAACCTGTTAAAGCATTGCAAATTGGTGGACCATTAGGTGGTGTTATTCCAATTGAAGAAGCTGAAAAATTAAATTTAGATTTTCAAGAGTTCACTGATGCTGGTTTTATGTTGGGGCACGCAAGTATAGTAAGTATTCCAAAAGACTTTCCAATGGTCGAATATATTCATCATTTATTTGAATTTTCAGCTGAAGAATCATGTGGAAAATGCTTTCCAGGTAGACTCGGTTCTTACCGTGGTAAGGAAATGTTTGATCAGGCAAAGAATAAGACTGCTAAAATTCCATTAAAGCTATTAAATGAACTGCTAGTAACAATGAAAAAAGGCTGTTTATGTGCATTATGTGGTGCAATACCTTCTCCTATCATGAATATATTAAAATATTTTGGTGATGAAATGAAGGATGATATGGTGAAAGATAATTAATGAGCTCAGAAAAAAGAAAAATCGCCTATATAGATGGAAAGCCATATGAAATTGGTCCGAACCATACTTCAGTTTTAAAATTTGTAAAAAGTTATCTTGGAAACAAAAAAGTTCCTTCATTATGTGACGATCCAAACTTAGCACCTTATGGAGCTTGTAGGGTTTGTTGTGTTGAGGTGGCTTTAGTTAAAGATGGTCCAACTAAAGTTGTAGCCTCATGTCATACACCAGTTGGTGAAAACCAACATATTTTTACAAACAATGAAAATTTAACGGCTTTAAGAAAAAATATTGTTGAACTAGTTTTAACCGACCATCCAATGGAATGTGGAACTTGTGAGGTTAATAATAACTGTGAACTTCAAGATGTTGCTAATGATTTAGGCATATCAGATCACAGATATAATGTACCAAAACAACACAAAGGTATTCCAAGAGACACCTCTCATGATTACATGAGAATGAATTTAGATAACTGCATTAATTGTGGAAGATGTGTTCGTGCTTGTGATGAAATTCAAGGTTCTTTTGTATTAACAATGAGTGGTAGAGGATTTGAATCTAAAATTACAACAGACAACGATGCTTTATTTGGTGACTCGTCTTGTGTATCTTGTGGAGCTTGTGCACACACTTGCCCAACAGATGCTATCTCAGATGTCTTTCAATCAAAATCTGTAGCTGTAGATGAAAAAGTTAGAACAACCTGTTCTTACTGCGGAGTTGGATGTAATTTAGAAGCATCAATTAAAGATAACAAGGTTGTTGCAATATCTACGCCAAAAGAATCTGAAGTTAACGCAGGTCACACTTGTATTAAAGGAAGATATGCATTTGGATTTTATGATCACCCAGACAGATTAAAAAGCCCCTTAATAAAAAGAAATGGAAAATTTGAAGAAGCTTCTTGGGATGAGGCCTATGACTTTATTAAAAAAGAATTAAACAGAATAACTAAAGAAAATGGTCCTGATGCAGTTGCTGGTATTTCTTCGGCAAGATGTACTAATGAAGAAAATTATGTTTTTCAAAAAATGATTAGAGCTGCAATAGGAACTAATAATATTGATTGTTGTGCAAGAATTTGTCATTCACCTACTGCTTGGGGAATGCAGCAAACATTTGGAACAGGTGCAGCTACAAATTCTACTGAAGATATTTACCATGCAGATTTATTTATGATTATCGGAGCAAATCCTACCAATGCTCACCCAGTGACTGGTGCTAAAATTAAACAACAGGTAATGAAAGGTAAAAAACTAATAGTATTGGATCCTATTACTACAGAGCTTGCTCAACTTGCAGATTATCATATCAAACTTAGACCAGGAACAAACGTTGCTATACTAAATATGATGCTACATTTTATTATAAAATCTAAACTTTATAATAAAGATTTTATTAGAGATAGAACAGAGGGGTTTGATAACTTTATTAAGGAAATTGAAAGACAAGACATGGATCATCTAGCTAAAGTTGCTGGAGTTGATAAACAATTAGTTAAAGAGGCTGCTATAGCTTATGCAACAGCTAAAAATTCAATGGAATTCCATGGTTTAGGAGTTACAGAACAAGAACAAGGCTCTAAAACAGTAATGTTAATTGCTGATCTTGCAATGATTACAGGAAATATTGGTAGAAGAGGTGTTGGTGTTAACCCACTAAGAGGACAAAATAATGTCCAAGGTGCTGCTGATATGGGGTGCCAACCTCATCAAGGAGCTGGTTACTTTGAGGTAGCTGATGAAAAAAATCAAAACTTTTATTCAGAAAAATATGGAGTGGTTCACCCAACGAAACAAGGACTAAAAATTCCAGAAATGTTTGATGGGGCAATTAATAAAGATGTAAAAGCTGTCTGGATTATTGGAGAAGATATTGTTCAAACAGATCCTAATAGTGCACATGTAGTTCAAGCGATGAACTCTTTAGAGTTACTAGTGGTACAAGAAATCTTTATGAGCGAGACAGCAAAACTTGCGACTGTAGTATTGCCTGGAACAACTTTTTTAGAAAAAGATGGAACTTTTACTAATACTGAAAGACGAATTCAAAGAGTTAATCGTGCAGTACCTCCTTTGCCTGGTACTAAAACTGATGGAATGATTGTAACAGATATGATGCAGAAATTAGGTTTTGATCAACCAACTTATGATGCCGATCAAGTGCTTGCAGAAATTGCAGATGTGGTTCCTTTCTTTAAAGGTGTAACAAGGGAGAGACTTGGTAAAATGGGATTACAGTGGCCTGTTCAAGAAGATGGAACAGATACTCAAATTTTACACCAAGAAACTTTTAAAATTGGAAAAGGACGACTTAAGAATTTTGACTGGAAAGAATCTACAGAAATTGAAACCAATAAAAAAGATTATCCTTTAATTTTAACAACAAGTAGAGTCCTACAACATTATAATGCTGCTACAATGACAAGACGTACAAAAAATATAAATATTGTTTCTGAAGACTTATTATTAGTTCATCCTAATGATGCTAAAAAAAGAGAATTAAATACAGGTGATATTGGTAGACTTTATTCCGGCAGAGGTGAGGTAGCCTTAAAGGTTGAAGTAACAGATAAAGTTAAAGAAGGAATAGTATTTACAACATTCCACTTTCCTGAACATATGGTTAATATGGTAACTGGACATGGAAAAGATGAGGAAACTATGTGTGCAGAATATAAAGTTTCAGCTGTAGAGGTTCAAAAAATTTCTAATCAATTCAAAACTGAATTTGAACCTAAGGAAAATCAAGCCGAAGTTAATTAATTCTTTAAAATGACTATTGGTTGGCATTTTGACAATACATATTCAAAGTTACCAAATATTTTTTCATCTGAAGTGTTACCCACTAAAGTAAAATCCCCAGATCTTATTATTTTAAATGATGATTTGTCAAAAGAATTAGGATTAGATTTTTCTACAACAAATAACAAAAATTTATCTGAATTATTTTCTGGAAATCTATTGCCAAAAGATTCAAAAACGATTGCTCAGGCTTATGCAGGTCATCAATTCGGTCATTTTACTATGCTTGGTGATGGAAGGGCGACTTTAATGGGTGAACATGTAACCAAAGATAATGAAAGGTTTGATATTCAGTTTAAAGGTTCTGGCATAACACCTTTTTCAAGAAATGGTGATGGCAGAGCTGCTTTGGGACCAATGTTAAGAGAATATATTATTAGTGAAGCAATACACGCTTTAAATATTCCAACAACAAGAAGTTTGGCTGTTGTTAAAACTGGTGAAGATGTTGTAAGAGAAAATATTTTACCAGGGGCAATACTTACAAGAGTTGCCAGTAGTCATTTACGTGTTGGTACATTTCAATACATAGCGGCGAGACAAAATGAAAATGAATTAAAAACTTTGGTTAATTATACTGTAGATCGTCACTATCCAAATATTGAAAAATCTAAAAATCAAGCTTTAGATTTATTAAGAGCATTAATGGAAAAACAAATTAATTTAGTAATAAACTGGATGCGTGTTGGCTTTATCCATGGTGTCATGAATACTGATAATATGACTATCTCTGGAGAAACAATAGATTATGGACCATGCGCATTCATGGACACCTATGATCCTCAGACAGTATTTAGTTCTATAGATCAACTTGGTAGATATGCTTATTTTAATCAACCCAGTATTACTAAATGGAATTTAGCAAGATTTGCAGAATGTTTAGTGCCTTTAGTTAATGAAGATAAAGATAAAGCAATCGATATAGTAACTGAAGAAATTAATAATTTTGAAAAGATATATGAAACAAAATGGTTAAATATGATGCGTGATAAATTAGGTCTATTTGGAGAGGACCCAAAAGATCAAGTATTAATTTTAGATCTATTAACATGGATGCACCAAAATAAAACTGACTACACAAACACTTTTTGTTATTTAATGAATGAAAAGATTCAAAATAATGAAATATTTAATAATGAAAACTTTATTGTCTGGAAAAAAAGATGGGAAGAACGATTAATGTCAAACAATAATACACCTGAAAAATATTTAAAATTAATGAGATCTGTTAATCCTTTAGTCATTCCTAGAAATCATAAAGTTGAAGAAGCTTTAGAGCTTGCAAATAATAACGATCTGAGCTTAGTGAAAAAATTAATTAAAATTATTGAAAAGCCCTATGAAAATCAAAAAGAAATTGCTGAATATCAATCTGCAGCTCCTATAAGTGACCAAAGATACCAAACTTTTTGTGGAACTTGATTTTTTATAAAACGTAAGGCTCTGGTCTTGCATTATTTTCAAGCACTCTTTCTACAGAAAAATCACTAATATCAATCGTTTGATAAGAGCCTGTTGTTATCAATTCTGTTAAAGCTCTACCAATGCCTGGTGCTTGCATCAAACCTCTTCCAGTAAATCCTGATGCCATATATACATTTTCATATTTAGGGTGTTTGCCGACCACTGCATTATTATCCAATTTGTTGCAATCATAATAACCAGCCCATCCACCAGTTAATTTTAATTCTTCAAAAGCAGGAATTCTTTGTGCTAATGCAGGCCATACTAATTCTTCAAAATCATTCCAAGCTGGCTCTAAATCGGTAGCATCAAATACTGAGTTAGGTGAACCTGCTAAATATTCTCCACCTTCAGGTCTCCAGTAAACTCCTGTTGTTAAATCTCCTGTTAATGGCATTTCTTTAATATATTTAGGGCATTTAACTCTAAAAACTGTATGTTTTTGAGGAACTACTGGGATATCCTTTAATAATTCTTTAGTCCAACATCCTGCTGCAGATATGATTGTTTTAGCTTTGATATCAGAGATGTTTTTAACTTCACCCTTAATAAATTCTGCGCCTAATTCAATTGCCTTACTCTTTAAGGCGCTATGAAACATGAAAGGATCAATCCATCCTTCACTTTCGTTGTCTGTATAAGTGGCTGTTTCAATACCCTCACTGTTTATATAAGGAAATATTTTTGATAGTTCAGAACCTTTAATATTCTTAGTGCCAGCTTCACAAGCTTCATGATTTTTTAATGCTTTATATTGCTCCTCGGCATGCTCTAGACCGAACATTAATAAGTAGCCATTTGTAACCATACTTGCTGTAGGGTTAGGATTTTTTTCAGTTTTAAGTAATTCTGGAATTTGAAAAATAAATTCTCTAGCAAACTTTCCTAGTAATATGTTTTCTTTTTGAAAAAACTGCCTTCTAAATCCACCCAATGATAATGGGAAAGAAGCTGTTTTATAAGTCGGGTCTCTTTCTATAACTTTTACTTTTCTACCCTCTTTAGATAAAAAATAGGCTGTAGCAGTTCCTATTATGCCACCACCAATTATTACAACATCATCCATAATTTATTTAATTTAATATGACTAGACTTACATTAAGAAGTAATGCAAAGAGACACCAAAGTAAATAAGGAATCATTAAATAATAACTAAGCAAGTTGACACGCTTAAATCTTACTATGAGAACTATTATCAATAATATTAAAATTACCAATACAATTAGAGCTAAAATAATTTTATGAAAAACAAAAAAAACTATACTCCAAGTTGTGTTAAAAATTAAATGTACGATGTAGATATAAATCGTATCTATATCTCTATTTTTACTATGCCAGAATTTCCAGATAGCAATTGTCATAAGTAAATAAAGTGTAGTCCACACTGGTGCAAAAACCCAGTCAGGAGGATTGTATGCTGGCATCACTAACATTGAATACCAAGGTTCTTTAAAGTTTATAGTGGCTAAACCACCAATAACAGATGCTGAATAAGTAATTATGGCAAATAGTAGAAAGGATAATGATTTGTTTTTTAACATAAACTCATTATACATCACTTAATGAATGATAAAAAAGTAATTTGGATAACTGGCGCAAGTAGTGGAATTGGTAGATCTTTGGCTTTAAAATTTGCTAACGAGGGCTGGGTAGTTGCTGCTTCTGCTAGACGAGAAAATTTATTACAGGAATTACAAAGTGAAAATACAAATATTCATTCATTTCCTTTAGATGTTACAAACGCTGAACAGTGCAAAACTGTCTTTGATAATATTATAAAAAGATTTGAAAATATTGAGATTTGCGTATTTGGCACTGGCATACATGATCCAAAATCAGAAAAGAGCTTTAATTTAGATAAGATAAGAAAAATTATGGAAGTAAATTATTTTGGCACAATGAATTCTATTAACTCTATTTATGAGTACTTTAATAATAAAAAAAGTGGGCAGATATCTATCATTTCTTCTGTTGCTGGTTATAGAGGGTTACCTGCGGCTGGTGCTTATTGTGCGTCTAAGTCTGCACTTACTAGCTTTACAGAAAGCCTGCAGTTTGAAATGAAAAGAATAAATGTAAGAGTTTCACTAATAAGTCCTGGCTTTATCAAAACTCCCATGACAGACCAGAATGATTTTCCAATGCCAATGATAAAGTCACCAGAATTTGCTGCAGAACAAATTTATATTGGCTTAATTAAGAAAAAGGGTTTCGAAATCCATTTTCCAAAAACGTTTACATACTTTTTGAAATTTCTAAGGCTATTGCCTCACGCGATCTATTTCAAACTTGTTGGAATGGGATACAAAAAATAAGCTACTAATTTTTCTTAAAGAATACAGTCAATTCACCCACTTTAAATCCAAATTTTGTTAATGTAGCTCTATTGATAGCAACCTCTTCGTCTTGTTTGAAAATCCAATCATCAAAAGAAACTTTGATATTCTTTCCTTTAAATGGAACCATCAAGCTATATTCGAATTTAAAAGCAGATCCATATTGAAAACCTTTTGCAATTCCAACAACATCTGGAGCAGATCCTTCATAGTAATTTTGATCAATTTTTTTGATTTTCCATATTCGGTTTTGTTTTTCACCATCTGTCCAATAGAAATCCTCTTTAAGAGTTAAAATATCACCTTCAAAGCTGCCAAACATATCTGCTTTAAATTGTCTAGTAACCTTGCCATTTCGATCTTGTAATAGTCCCCATGCTTTAACAGGACCGTCAAAGTAGTTTTCTATAGTCATTGATGGCTCTGTATTTTTAAAATCTGTTGGTTTCATAGAATTAATGTTTATACAACTTGCCGTAAAAAATAAAGTAATTATTAATACTGTTAATTTAAAAATCTTAAAGTTTATCATATCTCTCCTGTTGTTATTTATTTTGTAATGAAAATTGAATTAGATCTATATTTTTTGATTTAAAACCAGCCTCACAATATGAAAGATAAAATTCCCACATTCTTTTAAATGTTAAATCAAAACCTTGTTCTTTAATTAAGCCCCACTTTTTATTAAATATCTCTCTCCAAATGATTAAAGTATCGGAGTAATGTTCTGCATATGAATTATATTCATTAAACTTTAAGCCATTAGTATCAACATAATTTTTTAATACATTTTTAGAAGGTAAAAAGCCACCAGGAAAAATATATTTTTGGATAAAGTCTTGCTTGTTTTTATATCGATCAAACAAACTATCATCGATAGTTATAGCTTGAATGCCCACTGTGCCTGATGGTGTTAAATTATTTTTGATTGTGCTAAAATAACTATCTAGATAGTTTTGTCCTACCGCCTCTATCATTTCTATAGATGCTATATGATCATATTTACTCTTTAGATCCCTGTAATCTTTTATTTCAATGTTTACTTTTTCATTAAGTCCACATTTATAAATTCTTTCTTTTGCAAACTCGAATTGTCTTTTTGAAATAGTGATACAATCTAATTTAACATCATAATTAGTGCCTAAATACTCGGCAAAACCACCCCAACCACAGCCAATTTCTAAAATTTTACTTCCATTTGTTGGTTTTAAAAGATCAATTAATTTTTGGTATTTATTGTTCTGAGCATTGAAAAGATCTTGTTTAGGGTTCTCAAATATAGCACTGGAATAGGTCAGAGTTTTATCAAGCCATAAAGAAAAAAAATCATTTCCTAAATCATAATGTTTAGCTATATTTTTCTTACTTCTACTTTTTGTATTTTTTATAATCTTATTTTTTATAAAGTTAATGAAAGGTAAATCAAAAATACCTGAAAATTTATAAATAGTTTTTATATTTTTCGCCGTTAATTCAATTAAGTCAGAAAGATTATTTGTTGTGAAAAGATTTTTCATGTAAGATTCTCCTAAACCAACACTTCCGCTTTTAATCAAATTATAATTAAGACTTTCATCTTTAATTTCTAAAAAAACTTTTAAATTATCATCTGGATTGCCAAATTTTAAGACTTCTCCATCTACTTTTTTAATTTCAAGAAAACCATGTTTTATATTTTTTAATACATTAAATACAATTAAATCTGAAATTTTATAAATTAACATTAATTTTCTATAGTTATATTATTCTTAATTCTTAATTTTTTTTTTATGAAATTAATTCCTTTTGTCCATAATTTAAATGCCTCAAAATGTATCGCTATAATGATTTTAAATGTCATTAATGGATGTTTTAAATAAGATTTGAACAGATTATTATTATTTAATTCACTTTTAACCCCATCTTGTGATGCATAGAGAATTTTACCTTCCGAGTCTTGTACATCAATAATGACAGAAATCTTATTACCTGGTTTTAATAATCTAAAAAAATAAATACAATTCATTTCAATAAATGGTGATACGTGAAATTTTTTCTTACATACATGCTGTATTAAATTTTGTTGTTTTTTAGTTTTGAAAATATAAGAGTGTTGTTCTCCAAATGTATTCTTAACTTCGTACAATATGGCTATTAAGTCAGAATTTTTATCATATATGTAGAAAACGCTTAATGGATTAAACACATATCCAAATATTCTTGGGTAGCATAAAAGTTTAATTTTGACATCGTCACTTTCAATATTGTTTTTTTTCAAATTATCTAGAACCCAATTTTTAAGAGAGCTTCCATCTCTTGGTCCATGATCTTTATTAAAAAAGCTAATGATATTAAATTTATTGTAAGAAAATAACCTCAGCGTTTTATGTAATAAATTTATTTCTGATAAGTCTATAAGTAATGAGAATACTTTATAATTGAAAGTGTTTGTTTTCGGCTTAAACCTTTTGTGAATTACGGTACCTGTGTAAATATAAGAATTTTTAATCATTAAGTGTTTTTAACATTTGAATGGAAGACTTTATTCCATCCTCATGAAAACCATAACCAAAATAACTCCCACAAAATAAAATATTTTTTTTGTTTTGAATTCTACTTAGATTACTTTGATTAGATAATGCTTCTGTATTGTAATAAGGATGAGTAAACGTAACTTTTTTAAATATTTTATCAACAGGTATTTCTCTAAAAGGATTTATGGTCAAAAAAATATTTCTGCTTATTTTTAAATTCTGTAAATGATTTAACCAATATGTCACTGATGTTTTTTCAATATTATCTGCACTCATTGCTGAATTCCAAGAACACCAGGCATTCTTATTTTTAGGCATTATACTTTCATCAAAATGAATAACAGCTGTATTTCCTCTATATTTAAAATTTTTTAATATTAGCTCTTCATCTATCGTTGGATTGTCAATTATCTTTAAAGCTTCGTCTGCATGTGTTGCAATTACAACTTTATCATATTCAAAAAACTCATTTTCTTCACCATAAAAAATTTTAGCTCCAAATCCATTTCTAACAATTTTATTTATATTGTAATTTTTGAAATGTTCTCCACTAATTTGACTTATTATTTTATCTACATAAGTTTTGCTTCTATTTGCAACCGTAAACCATTGAGGTCTATTTTTTATTTTAAATAGACCATGATTTTTAAAAAAATTTAAAAAAAATGATAATGGCATTTGTGTTGCCTCATAAGGTGGCATTGACCAAATTGCTGATACCATTGGAATAATATGATAATTAATAAAATAATCTGATATTTTTATTTCTTTTAAATATTCCCCTAATGTTGTTGATTTAATATTTTCTGTTTCTATTTTTTCACAGTTTTTATAAAAACTAATAATTTCAAAAAACATTTTAATAAACTTTAAATTTAATAAGTTTTTTTTATTTGAAAATATCCCCTCTAAACCTTTACCACAATATTCTAGATCACTGCCTTTTACAGATACTGAAAATGACATGTCACTTTTCTCAATTTCTATTTTGTTTTCTAAAAAAAAATTAATTAAGTTTGGATAAGTATTTTTATTAAAAACCATAAATCCAATATCTACAGCAATTTCTTTATTATGTTCATAAGCTACTTTTATTGTATTTGCGTGACCGCCAAATTGATTTTCTTTTTCAAATAAATCAACTTTATGTTTTTTGGATAAATAGTAAGCTGCACTTAATCCAGATATGCCAGCACCAACTACAGCAATTTTCATCTTGATAAATCTTTAAGCCGCTGTGTCTTCATACTCTTCCATTGATGGACATGTACAAAATAAGTTTTTATCTCCATAAACATTATCTACTCTAGCAACTGGAGGCCAATATTTATTTGATCTTAAAAACTCAGATGGATAAGCGGCCTCTTCTCTTTCATACTTATGATCCCACTTATTTGAGGTTAGTTCAACGTGAGTATGTGGCGCATTCTTCAATGGATTATCAATTTTATCATATTCACCTGATTTGATTTTATCAATTTCCTGTTTTATTTTTTGAAGTGTAGAGCAGAATTTATCAATTTCATTTAAACTTTCACTCTCCGTGGGCTCAATCATCATGGTACCTGCAACTGGCCAAGACATTGTTGGAGCATGATAGCCAAAATCAATTAATCGTTTTGCAATATCTTCTTCTGTTATTCCCGTATCACTTTTTATTGATCTAATATCGATAATACATTCATGAGCTACATTGCCAGTTTTTCCTTTATATAAAATAGGAAATGAATCTTTGAGTTTATGAGCAATATAATTTGCATTTAATATTGCAACTTGTGAGGCTTTTCTTAAGCCTTCAGAACCCATCATTTTTATATACATCCATGAAATTGACAAAATACTTGAGCTTCCCCAGGGTGCTGCGGATACAGCTCCCATTCCTGTTACCGGTCCACAATCTTTGATCACTGAATGCTTTGGTAAAAATATTTCTAAATGTTTTTTACAGGCTATTGGTCCCATACCGGGTCCACCTCCTCCATGTGGTATGCAAAATGTCTTATGTAAATTTATATGACAAACATCTGGGCCAAAATTTCCAGGTTTTGCAATTCCTACCAATGCATTTAAATTTGCTCCATCCATGTAAACTTGTCCACCATGATTGTGAATTAAATCACATATATCAGTTATTTTTTCTTCAAATACGCCGTGTGTTGATGGGTAAGTAACCATAAGTGCAGCTAAATTTTCTGAGTGTTCTTTAGCTTTTGTCTTTAAATCTTCGTAGTCTACGTTTCCATGTTGATCACACTTCACAACAACTACTTTCATACCAACCATTTGAGCACTTGCTGGGTTTGTACCATGTGCAGAACTTGGAATTAAACAAACATTACGATTTGTTTCACCATTTTTTTCATGAAATTTACGTATTACCATTAAACCAGCAAACTCACCTTGTGCTCCAGCATTTGGTTGTAATGACACGCCAGAAAAACCTGTAATTGATCTTAACCAGTTTTTTAAATCAGTGAACAGTTCTCTATAACCATCCATTTGTTCTACAGGAGAAAAAGGGTGTGGCTGAGAAAACTCTTTCCAAGTAACTGGTATCATTTCTGAAACGGCGTTAAGCTTCATAGTACATGATCCCAAAGCAATCATAGATTTGTTTAATGCAATATCTGAGTCTTCTAATTTTTTTAGATAACGAAGCATTTCAGTTTCTGAATGATAACTATTAAAAACTGGATGATCTAAATATGTTGAGGTTCTTAATAGATTTTTTGGAATATTTGACAAACTCTCATTCATAGATTCTTTAATTGTTTCCGAACAATTAAAAATTTTTAATAATTGATTTGCTCTATAAATATTTTTTCTTTCATCAAAAGAAACTGATAACATTTCAGAATTTACTTTTCTAATGTTTACACCTTGATCTAGAGCATTTTTATAAATCTTATCAGTTTTATCTAATGTTTTCACTGTTACGGTATCAAAAAAATGATCTGAATATAGTTCATAACCAGACTGTTTTAATTTATCTGCAAAATTTTTTGTTAATTGAGAAACACTTTTAGCAATTTTTTTAATACCTTGTGGTCCATGGTAGACAGCAAATGCAGCAGAGACTATTGCCAATAATGCTTGTGCTGTACAAATATTACTTGTAGCTTTATCTCTTCTTATATGTTGCTCCCTTGTTTGAAGAGCAAGTCTATAAGCTTTTTTACCATGTCTATCTACTGACACTCCAACTATTCTGCCTGGCATTGATCTTTTATATTCATCTTTAGTTGCAAAAAAAGCTGCATGGGGACCTCCATAACCCATTGGAATTCCAAAACGTTGAGAACTACCAACTGCTATATCAGCACCTAATTCTGATGGTGTTTTTAGCATAGCAAGAGCTAGTAAATCACATACTAAAACTGCCTTTCCGTTATGTTTGTGTATTTTGCTAATAGCTTCACTGGGGTCCTTGATTTCTCCTAATGTACCTGGATATTGAATAATCCCACATATAATATCTTCTTTAATATCTTTATCTTCATCTCCCACTATTATTTCTAAACCTAATGGTTCTGCTCTTGTTCTGATAACATCAATAGTTTGTGGGTGGCAATTTTTTGAAACAAAAACCTTTTTAGTCTCAGATTTAGATATTCTATAGCTTAAGCCCATAGCTTCTGCTGCTGCTGTTCCTTCATCTAGAAGCGATGCATTAGCAATATCCATTCCAGTAAAATCTATAATCATTTGTTGAAAGTTGAGTAACATCTCAAGTCTACCTTGTGCCACTTCGGGCTGGTATGGAGTATAAGAGGTATACCATCCTGGGTTCTCCAATATATTTCTAAGTATTACATATGGGGTATAAGTTCCGTAATAACCCATTCCTATAAAGCTTGAATAAACTTTATTTTTTTTTGCAATATTTTTTAATTTTCTAAGGGCTTTATATTCAGAGTTTGGATCGCCAATATCCAAATCATCTTTGAGAAGAATTTTTTCTGGTACAGTATCTTTTATTAACTCATCTAAGCTTTTATAACCCAGCTCTTTAAGCATAATATCTTGTTCTGCCTCCGATGGACCTATATGTCTTTGTATAAAATCTTTTTGAGCATTTTTTAACATTTAATTACCACTTTCTTTTGAAAATTTTTCATATTCTTCCTTGTTCATCAATGAATCCATTTCAGATTTATTAGTAATTTTTAGTTTAAAAAACCAAGCTTCATTCTCTGGATCAGAATTAACTTTTGCAGGATCATCAACTATAGATTGGTTATTTTCAATAATTTCTCCTGATACAGGTGTATAAATATCACTTGCAGCTTTTGTGGACTCTACAACTCCAGCATTACCATCTTTAGCAACAGATGATCCTATCTCTGGCAATTCTACAAAAACAATATCTCCTAACATTTCTGTTGCATGCTGTGTAATTCCTATAGTAGCTGTATCCCCATCTAATTTAATCCATTCATGTTCTTTAGAAAACTTTACTTCACTCATTTGTTGACTCCTTTCACATAACTTTTTTTATAAAATGGCAAATTACTTACACTTGCCGGATATTTTTTTCCCCTTACTTCTAAAAAAATTTTTGTATCTATTTTAGAAAATGAATTTTCTATATATCCCATGGCTATTGGCACTTGAATACTTGGTCCAAAAGTTCCACTTGTAATTTTACCAATATTTTTATTATCTTCACTAAATATCACTGTGTTTTCTCTCGCTATAATTCTTCCTTCGGGTTTAATACCAACTCTAACTTTGCTAATACCATTTTCTATTTGAGATTTAATTTTTTCGAAACCTATAAAGCCACCTGAAATAATTCTATTTTTAGATATTGCCCATTTTAAACTCGCTTCTATAGGACTTTTGTTAATATCCATATCATGCCCATACAAGCAAAGTCCTGCTTCTAATCTCAAAGTATCTCTTGCTCCTAGACCAATTAAATTTGCCCCTTCGTTAATAAGTTTTTCTGTAAATAATTCTGCGTGTTTATTCTTCATTGATATTTCAAAACCGTCTTCACCTGTATAACCTGATCTAGTAATATAGATGCTCTCATCTAGGTAATTAAAACTATTACCATTCATAAACTTTAATTCAGATACACCATAAATTATTTTTTCTAATATCTTTACTGCTTTAGGGCCCTGGATGGCTATAAGTGACAATTCTTCACTTAAATTCATTTCATACTTGTCACCCAGTAATTCTTTCAAAAGTTTAAAGTCTGAATGTTTGCATGCAGCATTTAATACAATATTAAACCCATCAACTACTTTTGTAATGATTAAATCGTCATGAATGCCTGCCTCATCATTCATTAGAAAGCTGTATTTTGACTGGTTTAGTTTGCAACTCTTTAATTCAACTGGAAAAATTTTTTCAAGGTCTTCTGCTAATGAGCTAGCGCCTTTAATAAATAGCTGTCCCATATGAGACACATCAAAAATACCTGCATTCTCTCTTGTACTTTTGTGTTCTTCAATAATGCCCTTTGAATATTGAATAGGCATTTCATAACCTGCAAATGAAACTAATTTTGCTCCATATTTTTTGTGTAATGAATTTAGTGCTGTTATTTTATTATCCATATTAACTCTCTGTACCCATCTGTATGTTTGCCTGAGAGTTTTATTCCGTCGGCGAGAACTTAATCTCTTTCCAGAGTTAATATGTTACGGTCCTTTTGCCTGAGAGATTCCTGGGTGGTTGCTCCTTCGGCGCTACAATATTCTGCAGTCTCTCCCGTGAAAGAATATTCTATTAGGTTACAGGAAAAGTCAATTAATAACTTTTTCTTTTTTGTTTGAATAAAATAAGAAATAAAATTGAAGTAATACTGAAAAAAGGATAATTGCACCTCCAATTAAAGTAAAAAATGATGGTCTTTCAGCAACAAACAAAAATGCCCACAAGGGACCTAAAATAGATTCTGATAACATTATTATACCAACCATAGCTGACGGAGTAGTGCGTGCGCCTATAGTTATAAATATAAAACCAAAACCAACTTGAAAAAAACCAGCAACAAATCCTAAAAAAATATCGTGTGGTGAAATCATAATTTTTTCAGAAAGTAAAAAACCAATTATACAGCAGCTAATTCCTGCTACAAACTGCGCCGGTACCATATCTACTTTAGGAAACTTTCTTACTAAAATTATTAAGATTGCAAATGTAATTGGCATACTGAATGCAGCTATATTTCCTGACATTTCTCCAGGTGACAGTGAATTGCCTATCATTAAAAAAACTCCTGAAATTGCTAAAATAATTGAAACCAATGTGATAGCTGAAATTTTTTCTTTTAAAAAAAAATATCCAAAAATTGCTAAAAACAGTACCTGAGTAGAGATTATAAAATTAGTATTTGCAACAGTTGTATTATACATAGCAAAAACATACCCACAAAAACCAATTGATAAAATAATACCTCCGAAAAAACCTGGTAAACCAGATTCATAAAATGAAGTAAATAATTTTTTTTTATAACTAATAGTCAAAAAAGTTAAAACTGTAAGAGAAAAAAAAATAGATCTCCAAAATAATATTTGCCACAATGTTGATCCTTCAAATGATTTAACAATTAAGCCACCAAAACTTAAGCTGCATGCACCCATAAAGATAAGTAAAGGTCCAGGAAGATTTCTAACTACATTCATTTAAATAATTATCTGTTTCAATTGTATAGTCTTTAAATAATTTTTCTGCCTCATCAAGATTTACTTCTTTAAACTGTATTGTTGTGCCAGGCGTAAATTGAGCAACTTTATCTAAATCTGCTGAAATAACTACAGCTATCTTTGGGTAGCCACCAATAGTTCCATGATCCGAAAGTAAAATTATTGGTTTCCCGTCAGCAGGAACTTGAATAACACCTCTAATGAGACCTTCTGATTTTATATTAGTATTTACAATATTTTCTAAATTTGACCCTTCTAATCTCATTCCCATTCTGTCGACCATACGTGTTACTGAGTAACTTTGATTAAAAAAAATATCTTTAGCTTCTTTTGAAAAATAATCAAAATTAGTTCCCTTTAAAACCCTGATTATATTATTGAGAGGATTTTTATAATTTATTTTTTTATTTTTACTATTTTTTAAAATTGAGTTTTTAATGAAAATTTTTTCATTTACAGAATATTTTTTCCCATTATTTGGACCTATTTGAGCTTTTGTATTTATAGAATAACTTTTCCAAGTTTCTTTTAATTGAAAACCACCACTTATTGCTAAATATCCATAGGCCGATTTTTTAGTTGAAATAATATCTATTTGCTCTCCCTCTTTTAAAATATAATTTTGATAACACTTTCCTTCTACAACCTCAGAATTATTTTTAATTATATTAAAAAATATATCTCCTGTTATTGCAAAGTTAATATTTCCATTATTCAACCTCAATAAGGGTCCTTGATATGCAAATTCAATTATAGCTTCATTAAGTTTGTTGTTAACAAGGCAATTTGCTAACTTATAGTTTCTTTGATCTATTGCACCGCTAACAGTAATTCCTATATGATATAAATAATTTCTACCACTGTCTTGTATGGTGGTATTAATTCCTGGTCTTAATATTTCAAAATAAGGATTAGTCATTAAATTCTAAGTACTCCTCTTTAGATATTTGATAAAAAATAACTTTATCACCAGGCTTAATTAATGCTGGGTCTAGTAAGTTTAATTTATGAAATACTTTTTTAGGTGTATTTCCAATAATGTTCCAACCTCCTGGACTTTCGAACGTGTAAATATTAGCAAATTGTTCTGTAATACCTACTGAACCTTCAGGAACTTTAACTCTGGGTGTGTCCAATCTATTAATTCTAATTTTTTTATCTAAATCACCTAAAAAAGGCATACCTGCTATAAAACCAGTCATATAGCAAAAATACTCTTTATCAAAAAAAAAATCTAATATTTCATCTTTGGATAAATTAAATTTATTAGACAGTCTTTCAAAATCTAAACCATACTCATCATCACAGCACACTGGAATTTTAATTTTTTGATTATTTTTTTTAATATGTTTTTTAATATCTAAATTTTCAATTATCTTTTTTAATTTTAAGAAATCTATTACTGATAAATCAAAACTAATTATTAATTTGTTATATGATGGTGTTAAATTTGTTATTCCTAGAATTTTTTCTTGTTTAACTAGATCTGTTATATGGTTAAAATAATCAGTGACATTTGAATTTATAACCTCATTTACATCTGAGCCAAAATCACAGTAAATAGCTGCATCACCAAGATTAGATATGTTTTTAATCATGCTATGTTATACTAGAGACTTAAGACTATGGAAATTAATATCAATTGTGATTTAGGAGAAAAGTCTAAGTTTCATTCTATTGAGAATGATCCAGAGTTATTAAATATTGTAAATTCTGCAAATATTGCATGTGGTTATCATGCTGGTGACGATGAAACAATGGAAATGGTAATAAAGATTTCCAAAGATAATGGCGTCAGTATTGGCGCTCATCCTTCATTCAATGATTTAGAAAATTTTGGTAGAAAAAGAATAAATTTAAGCTCATCTGAAATTAAAAAATTAATTATTGAACAATATGAAATACTTCAAACTATTGCTCAAAAACATAATGAAAAAGTGACACATATCAAACCTCATGGGGCTTTGAATAATATGGCTTGTGAAGATTTAGAGTTAGCAAATATACTTGCAAACACAATATACAAGATCGATAAAGATATTATTTATCTTGTGCCTACTGGTTCTAAAATGGAAGTTGCAGCAAAAAGATTAAATATGAAAATTGCATGTGAAATATTTGCGGATAGAAATTATGAAGATGATGGCAACTTAATATCCAGATCCAAACCAAATGCACTTATTACTGACCCTGAAGTTGCTAAAAAACATGTATTCAACATGGTTAAAAACCAATTTTTAAATTGCTTGAGTGGTAAAAAAATATCATGTGAAATAGATTCTGTATGTATACATGGTGATAATAAAAGTTCATTAGCTACAGCCAAATCTATTAAAGATAACTTAGTTAATAATGGCTTAATACTTAAACCTTTAAATAAAATGACTAAATTTATATAATTATGACTAAAAAATATTTAACTCTTCTTTTAATAGTATGTTTATTTAATTGCCCTGTTTATTCAGCTGGAACAAAAACAGATACAGATGTTGGTAAGGGTGGTTCTGAGGAGTACTCCTATTTAAATGCTAAGAATAGTAATTTTAAAAAAGCTGTAGCAGCAATTAAACAAGCAAAAAAATATGATAAAAAAAAGAAATCAGAAAAAGCAAAAAAAAGATTTAATGATGCTATAGAATTTTTAACAATTGCTAGCAGAGAGTCACCTAATGAACCTGCCATACTTGGTTTATTAGGATTTTCATTAATAAATGTTGGTGATTTTGATATGGCTGAAATTTATTTTTTACTAGGATTGGAAATTGAACCTAACCATATTTATATAAATAAGAATTTGGGAGAGCTATATATTAAGACAAAAAGAATAAACATGGCCAAAGAACAACTAAAAATATTAGAAACTTGCAAATGTAAAGAGTTTGAGGAACTAAAAGCCCTAATTGAACAACAATAAATTGTTAAGAATTTAATTTTGAAATATAATATTTATATGCCCAAAATATACACTAGAGATATGATTGGATATGGTTCTGCTGGTAAAAAAATTAGTTGGCCTAATAATTCAAAATTGGCTGTTCAAATAGTTTTAAATTATGAAGAAGGAGCAGAAAGTTGTGTTTTAAATGGAGATAAAAATTCAGAAATTTTTTTATCTGAAATTATTGGTGCACGACCTGTAAAAGGCAGACATATTAACATGGAATCTTTATATGAGTATGGTTCACGAAGTGGATTTTGGAGATTACATAATTTATTCAAAGAAAAAAAAATTCCAATAACTATTTTTGGGGTTGGTATGGCTTTAGAAAAAAATCCCGAAATATGCAAGGCAATAAAAGAGGCTAATTATGAGGTGGCTTCTCATGGGTGGAGATGGATTGATTACCAAAAAATTAAAAAATCAGAAGAAAAAAAACATATGAAACTTGCAATTGAATCCCATAAAAAAATTTTTGGTGAGCGTCCTCTAGGGTGGTACACAGGCAGATGTAGTCCCAATACTAGAGATTTGGTTTTTGAAGATGGTGGTTTTTTATATGACAGTGACTCTTATAGCGATGACCTACCATACTGGGAAATTAGAAACAAAAAAAAACAACTCATCATTCCTTATACACTTGATAATAATGATATGAGATTTGCTACCAATCAAGGTTTCAACACTGGTGATCATTTTTTTACGTACTTAAAAGATAGTTTTGATGCCTTATATGAGGAGGGGAAAACAAGTCCTAAAATGATGTCTGTAGGATTACACTGTAGACTGATCGGAAAACCAGGAAGAATTCAATCTTTAAAAAGATTCTTAGATTATATACTTAAACATGAGGATGTGTGGATATGCAAAAGAATTGATATAGCAAAACATTGGATTAAAAACTATTCTAAATAATGTCAAAAAAAATTATTTTTACAGATGGACTCATTGATTTAGCTCAACCTAGATTGGGTTCTAAAGTTATATTTAAGACAGATGATTTTTTTGCATCTGCAAATAGAATTATTAACCCCTCACCAGCTGTATTTAAAGAAGGGTTATTTGATAAAAATGGTAAATGGATGGATGGATGGGAGTCTAGAAGGAAAAGAACATCAGGACATGATTTTTTAATTATTAAACTTGGTAAACCAGGATCAATTAACAAAGTAGATGTGGACACTTCACATTTTAATGGAAATCAGCCATCTATGATTTCATTAGAAGGCTGTTACTCAAAATCTAAAAATATTAAAGATTTAAGATGGAAAACATTAATTGGTAAAAAAAAAACAAAGCCAAACAGTCATCATATATTTAATACATCTTCTAAAAAAAATTTTACTCATATTAAATTAAATATATTTCCAGATGGAGGTGTTGCAAGATTAAGGCTTTATGGAAGTCTTTCAAAAAAAAATAACAAATTCGGAAATAAAATAGTTAATTTGGCATCGCTATTAAATGGTGCTTCTGTTATTGCATGTAATAACGAACATTTTGGAAAAGCAGAAAATATTTTAGCTCCAGGAAAAGCTAAAAATATGGGTGATGGCTGGGAAACAAGAAGAAGAAGAGATAAAGGTTTTGACTGGTTAATACTGAATCCCATTAGTGGTAGAAAAATTGATAAAATTGAAATATCAACTCATCATTTTAAGGGAAATTTTCCAAGTCAATGCTCATTACAAGCTGCCTTTATACCAAATAAAAAATCCTCCCCTTCAATTGTTAAAAGTTCAATTAAGTGGAAATTTTTATTACACAAGGTTAACTTAGCAGCAAACAAAACTCATACATTTAAAAATATATTAATGAAACATGACAAGATTAATTTTATAAAAATTAATATTTTTCCTGATGGTGGAATTTCTAGATTTAGAATTTTTGGTGAGGCAATTTAATGAAAATTTCAATTAACCCCAAACCTATTACAAAAGAAAATTTCTCTAAATTTGGAGACATGATTACAACAGGTGATATCAAGCCAATTGAAATTAATGAAGGCTATGCAAAAAGATTTGATGGAATAGCTAATTTAAATACTTCAAAAGATAATGGAGAAACAACTATTTCTATTTTTTCTGCATTAAAGAGGTCTTTTCCAATGAAAATTGATATGATGGAAAAACATCCCTTGGGAAGTCAGGCTTTTATACCAATGAAGCAAACTACTTTTTTAGCGCTTGTTGCGCCAGAAGGTAATAAACCCGATCTTAATAAAATTGAAGCTTTTATTATTCCTCCAGAAATAGGAGTTAATTATAACCCTGGTACATGGCATTTCCCTTTAATAGCTACAGAAGATATGAATTTTTTAGTAGTAGATAGAAAAGGTTCTGGAGAAAATCTTGTGCTTGAAGATTTAAATAAAGAAGAAATATTCCTAAAATACTAAAACCCGCCGCACTAATGCGACGGGTCTTTTTAATTTATAGCGTTTTCTTATTATCTTTTAGATATAGCTAAATGAACTACAGCACCTAATGATGCTCCAATTATCCAGGCATATCCACCGCCACCGCCTAAGTTACCGAAGAAATCATCTAAACCGAAGAACAAGATGTTCGGCCAAACAGAGCCAACAGCAATATAGCCTGAAAGAATCCAAGCTAACATTCCTTTAGTGTTGAAGCCATTATCATAGTAATACTTGCCTTTTGGACTAGCATCAAATAATGCATCAATATCTAATCTTTCTTTTTTGATAATATAGTAATCAACCATCATAATACCAAATACAGGTGCAAGAATTGCTCCAAGCGTATTAACGAATGGAAATAACCCCATTTGAGTAATAACAGCAACCCACATACCGCCAATAACAAAACCAAAACCAGCTGTTATTAGTCCACCAGTTTTGAAATTAATTTTACTTGGCATTAAATTGGCTAAATCATACGCAGGAGGTATAAAGTTCGCAACCATATTGATTCCAACAGTCGCTGCAAAAAATGCAAATGCAGCAATAATTGTTAAACCTAAGTTGTCTACTTTAGCTACCATTTCTGTTGGGCTTGCTACGTATTCACCAAAAATTGCGATTGTTCCACCAGTAATCATTAAAGTGATAAAAGAGAACAAAATTACATTACCTACTAATCCCCATAGGTTACCTTTTCTCATCTCTCCTTCATTTTTAACAAATCTAGCAAAGTCACCAAAGTTAATTACTACTGCAGCAAAATATCCAACCATAATTGAAAATACAGCTATAAAAGCTCCAAATGATCCCAGACCTTCAAAGCCTCCTGTTCGAGTTCCTCCAGAAAATATAGTTCCTACTTCTGAAAAAAGTCCTCCACCAGCTTTAGCCCATATAACTATCATTAAAAGAATCATTACTGCATAAACAGCTGGTCCCGCAAAGTTTAAGAACTTCTTGATAAGGTCTATGCCTTGCCAAAATAAATAAACTTGGAAAGCTGAAACAAATATAAATGAAAACCACATTACACCTGTCATACCAAGCATCATAACTTCACCTTCCATTCCTGTAATTCCAGTAATTAAAAGTGCTACTGCAGTTGATGCTGCGTAAGTTTGTGCTCCATACCAAAACATTGCAACAATACCTCTTGCCATTGCTGGAAAGTTTGCTCCAAATACACCCATACTCACACGTGCAAATACTGGATAAGGAATTCCATGTTTTACGCTTGGTTTACCTGAAAGATTGACAAGCCACATGATGAAAAATCCTGCAAGGATTAATGCAGCAAATACAGCCCATCCATTCAAACCAGATGCTAAAAATAAAGACGCTGCCAAAGTATAGCCAAATAAACTTTGAACATCGTTTGCCCACACGTTAAAGATTTCGAACCATCCCCAATTTTTATCTTTAGTTGGAGTTGGAGCTAAATCTGAATTGTAGAGTTTTGACGATCTACCCATAATTATCTCCTTTGTTTATTACTTTTATTACTTACCTTAATAAGTTCCGGTAAGTTTAGATGTGACAGTATGGCTTCTTAAAAGTAGTGTAAACACTAATCTAAACTTTTTCGTTGGTTTAAAAAAGCTCATATATTAGGGTTAATTTACGCAAGAAACCTAAATTGGGCGTTTTAATTTTTTTTTGCAAGATTAAACTAAAAGTTCAGAAAATTTTTTTTAAAAGTGACTATTGTAGAAAATAAATACTGACCCTAAGAAATAAAACATACTTTAATTTATAAAATCTATATTTTTATTATCATTCCTTATTGAATTATTTCATTTTTTTAATATTATAAAGAAATATTGATAGAACAATCCATTATTTTAAGCCAGATTATCTTTATAGATATTGTTTTGGCAGCAGACAATGCCATTATTATAGGTTTGATTGCAGCTAATTTTGTTCCAAAGAATAGAAAACAAATAATCTTATGGGGTGTTGCTGGTGCTTTAGTTTTTAAGATTATTTTTGCGCTTTTTGCTACTTATTTATTTGAATTTTATTTTATAAAAATTTTAGGTGGACTTCTTTTAATCTGGATTGTTAATGATTTAAGAAAAGATTTACTTGAAATTAAGAGAATTAAATCCACAACAAAAAAATCTAAAGAACCGTCATATATACAGAGTGTTTATAAAGTTTTATTTGCTGATATCACCATAAGTTTTGATAATGTAATTGGTGTGGTTGGAGCTGCTAAAGGATACTTTGGGTTTATGATATTTGGACTTATTCTGTCTGTTATATTAACTGGAGCTTTAGCTACATACTTGGCAAATTATATTCAAAAAAATATTTGGATTGCCTATGTGGGTTTAGGTTTTATTTTAATTGTAGCAATTCAATTAATAATAGGTGGATTAGTAGATTTAGAAATTTTGAATATAAATTCTGACTTTAAGAAATATTTTTAAATAACTTCAAATATTTTTCCAAAGCCTTTAACTGGCTCTTTATTATTGATAGAGTTTAATGTATCCCAAATTAAAGTCTGATTACTTGAAAGCACAGTCTTATTCAATTTTTTTTCAAGCATTTCAATTATTGATAATGCTGGTAAAGCAGTGCAAGAAATAAATAAAGCATCAGCACCATTTAAATCCATTTTTAAAAGAGCTTCAAATAAGTGATTAGAATCTACTTTGCCTATATCTATATCAGACTCAATATTAAAGTATGAATTTGCAGTTATTTCAAATTTTTCTTTTCTGAAGAAATCTAATACTTCATCATTTAATTTTTTTGAATAAGGAGTAAAAATAGCAACTTTATTTATATTTAATTTTTTAAGTGCTTTTATAGATGCTGTACTTGGAGTTGTAACTGTAGTTTCGGGTTTTGCTTTTTTTATTTTTTTTTCTATAGAGTCATATCCTGCAGCAATTGTTCCTGAGGTACATCCATAAGCAACACAATCAATTTTTTCACCTGGAAGAATATCTGTTGTTACTTCTGTAACTTTTTCGGACATCTTAATTAAATTTTCACTAGTTAAGGGATTAAAACACTCAATTCTATTAACAAAAAAATCTATTTTTTTATCTTTAATTATTTTAATAAAATCTTTTTCAATCATATAATCGCTCGCTAGTGCAATTAATCCAATTTTTGGATTTTGATATTTGTTGAATTTTGGGTCTATTTTTTTCGATTCCATAAATTTTTTAATATATCCAAGATTAAATATATTGATTGTTAAGTCTAGTTAATTTAGCATTATATTTATAAGCTATACATAACTCATCGTTAATCCAATACGAAAGTGGCATCAGTTACGCCAAGATCCTATAGCCATGATTCCTAATATTTGTGAAGTTTATTTTTTACTAAAGAATTTATATATTATTGATTATTGAATTAAGGAATAGCCCGCCTATTTTGGGTTTAATAATTTTTTCTTAATAGGGATTCTATAAAATTGTACACTGCTAGAATAAAAATAAGATAGTTTGATTATTATCCTTATAATACTGGGCTTTATAACGTCTGATAAACATATAATTTTTTTGGGTTTGTGCTAACCTTGGTTAAAGATTGAGAAAAGATAGAACATAACTCGTCGTTTTACTGGGTTTAAATGGTACTGAAGTAGTTACGAAAGTGGGATCAGTCGTCTTTAAATTTAATTATTTAAGGAGGTTTGAATGAAGTTTGGATATTTTTGTAATACTACTAACTGGGATCATAAGCCATACAATCAATTATTAGATGAAACCAAAGAGATCACTACTTACTGTGATGAAAATAATTGGGACTCGATTTGGTATACAGAGCATCACTTTAATCACGAAGGAATGGAATCGTGTACGAACCCTTTAATGATGGGAGTAGACGCTGCTGCAAGAACTAAACAAATTAGAATTGGACAAGCCTGTAATGTAATTACTTTTCATAATCCAATACGTCTTGCGGAAGATATAGCTTTATTGGATCAACTATCAGGTGGGAGAGTTGACGTTGGTATTGGAAGAGGAATATATGGCAGAGAAGCCATTAATATGAATAAAGAAGCTGACTTAAAAGATCAGGCAAAAAATTTTAGATTATTTGATGAAACTTTAACAGTGATGAAAAAAGCATGGACTGAAGAATTTTTTAGTCATCAAGGTGAGTTTTACACCTACCCTACTCCTGGTTTTGCTTGGCAACATGATATGAGTCCGCCTAGTGATAAGTTTTTAGATACAAAAACAAGTGAAATAAAAAAAATTAGCGTTGTTCCAAAACCAATGCAACTACCACACCCTCCTATATGGCAAGTAGTTGATGGAGCAAGATCGATTGAATGGGCCGCACAAAATGGATTAAACACTATAATGTGGATACCTACTGTTAAAGCTTTAAAAAAAAGATTTGAGATTTATAGAGATGCAAAGTCAAAAGCTGAAAACAGAGATGTGCCATTAGGAGAGGGTGTATCTTTAGTGAGAGATATGTTTGTAGCAGAAACTATGGAGGAAGCAGAAAAAATGGCTGGTGAACATATTATTAATTATATGAAATGGGTTTGTCATTGGAGAGGATTAGGAAATCACATGGATCCAGACGAAGAATTACCAGAAACAAAACATAAACTAGACCTGTTAAACTATGATTTCTTACATAAAAGAAATTTATTATTTGGCACACCTGAATATGTGGTTAATAAAATAAATGAATTAAAATCTGAATTAAATTTACAAAACCTACAAGTATGGTCTAACTTTCCAGGCATGAATCATGAAACTTGCATGAGAAGCATAAAACTGTTTAATGATGAAGTGATGCCAAAAATTAATTTAGATAATTCAAATATAGAAAAGGCTAGTTAATGAAACTTGAATTAAGAAAATTTGCAAAATTTGTCGATAAAACTTTTATTGAAGGTGGTAAAGAAGCTAAGGAGCCAGTGTTATTAGTATCTGTTGCTGCTGTATTTAAAAATCCATGGCATGGAAAAGGTTTTGTTGAAGACTTAAAACCAATCATTTTAGATTTAGCTCCCAAATTAGGTACTATTCTAGTCTCAGAATTAATAAAAGAAATGGGCTCTCCTGAAAAAATTTTAGCTTATGGTAAGGCTGGAACTGTTGGTCTAAATGGTGAAATTGAACATGCATCTGCATTTATTCATACATTGAGATTTGGAAATAAATTTAGAGATGCTGTAGGTGGCACTTCTTACTTAAGTTTTACTAATACCAGAGGTCCTGCTGGATCTAAAATATCTATTCCAATGATGCACAAGACAGATTCAGGCTTAAGACCTTATTACCTTACTCATGAATTTACTATACATGACGCTCCTTTCGATGATGAAATCGTTATTGCAATTGGAGGTGCTTCCAGTGGAAGAGCTCATGCCAGAACAGGTGATAGGTATCAAGATATGAAAGAAATGGGTCTAGACCCTAAATAGATTGATGTCCCAAGGTTTTGATCCAAATAAAAATTATTACTCATTTATAGATAATAATACAGTTCCAATAGTATTTATTCATGGGGTTGGGCTTGATCATCAAATGTGGAAGCCTCAAATTGATTCTTTTCATCAATATTCAACAATTACTTATGATTTATTAGGTCATGGCAAAACTCCTTACATCAAAGAAGACATCTCATTAAATGATTTTTCAAATCAACTCACTTCATTACTGGAGTTTTTAAAAATAGATAAGATTAATCTTGTTGGTTTTTCTTTAGGATCACTAATTGCTTTAGATTTTGCATCGAAATTTCAAGATAAATTAAATTCCCTTACTGTCATTGGAACAACCTATAAAAGATCAGAGAAAGAAAGATCTCAAGTAATAGATAGATTTAATCAAGCAAAATTAAATAAACCAGTTTCTAAGCAAGCATTAAAGAGGTGGTTTAGTGATGAATATTTAAAGATACACCCTGAAACATATGACCAATTTACAAAGATTCTAAATAAAAAAACTGAAGATCATACTAATTTTTTAAAATCCTATGATCTTTTTGCTAATTATAAAAATGATATTGATATAATAAAAAAGATTACAACAAGAAGCCTTATTATGACGGGCTCAAATGATCCTGGGTCGACAATTGCTATGTCAAAATCTTTATCTAATGATCTGATAAACTCAATTTTTATTGAGATAAATAAAGGCAAACATCTTTGTAGTATAGAATGCTCAGATGATGTTAATATGAATCTTAAAAAATTTATCAATAATTAAATGTCAAAAATTCAAAAATTTAAAATGTATATAGATGGTCAGTGGGTTAATTCTGAATCTGATAAAATAATTGAAACTTTGAATCCTGAAAATAATGAAGTTTGGGCAACTGTGCCTGAGGCAAATGCTGAAGATGTTGATAAAGCAGTTAAATCTGCACAAAAAGCTTTTGAAAATTCTTGGTCTAATCTACATCCAAGAGAGAGAGCTAAATATTTAAGGTCACTTGCAGATCAATTAAGAGAAAATTCAGAACACCTTGGCACAATAGAAACTATTGATACAGGAAAACTTTTTAGAGAAACTAAAACACAGGCTAATTATATTGCAGAATATTATGATTATTTTGCAGGTCTTGCAGATAAAGTTGAAGGAACAGTTGTGCCAATAGATAAACCTGATATGCAAGTGATAACAACTCGAATGCCTATTGGCGTAATAGCTGCAATTATTCCTTGGAATTCCCAAATGTTATTAACTGCGGTCAAACTTGCGCCTGCACTGGCTATGGGTAACACTGTTGTAATAAAAGCATCAGAACTTGCACCTGTAACTTTGTTAGAATTTGCAAAATTAGTTGAAAAATCAGGAATACCTAAGGGGGTAGTTAATGTTATAACAGGATTAGGTGAGCCATGTGGTAAAGCATTAACAACTCATAGTCTTGTAGAAAGAATAGCATTCACTGGAGGTCCTGACACCGCAAAACATATTGTTAAAAATTCTGCAGAAAATTTATCTCAAGTAAGTCTAGAGCTTGGAGGAAAAAGTCCTGTTGTCATATTTAATGATGCTGAACAAGAAAATGCTCTTAATGGAATTACTGCAGGTATTTTTGGTGCTAGTGGTCAAAGTTGTATTGCTGGATCAAGACTTTATATTCAGTCAGAAATATATGATGAATTTTTAGATAAATTGGTGGCAAAAGCAGAAAAAATAAAGTTAGGTGCACCAATGAATAAGGATACTCAAATGGGTCCTTTAAATAGTTTTAAACAATTAGAAAATATAGAAAAAAATATTAAAGCTACTGTTGAACAGGGTGGAAAAGTTAGATGTGGAGGTAAGAGATCTAACATATCTAATAAAGGGTATTATTTTCCTGCAACAATAATTGAGTGTGAAAACCATAACTTACCCACGGCTGAAAATGAATTATTTGGTCCAGTATTATCTGTAATGAAATTTGATAATGAAGCAGAGGTAATTAAAAAAATGAATGATAACAAATATGGCTTATCATCCGGAGTTTACACTACAAACATTGGAAGAAGCATAAGGGTTTCTAAAGCAATTCGGGCAGGAATAGTTTTTGTAAATACATACAGATTAATTTCACCAATGGCACCATTTGGAGGAATTAAAGATAGTGGTTATGGTAAAGAAGCAGGCATCGAGTCAATTAAAGAATATACAAGAATAAAAACAACGTGGTATAATTCTTCAGATAAACCGATGACTGACCCATTCACAATGGGATAATTAGTTTCCTTTAAAGAATTTATTAATTTTACTCCTTATAGTGGTCATAATTGTCATATGTTCAGTCCTTTTACTTCATAAAATAAATTAATTTACCTATTGAAATATCAAGCTAATCATAATTTAATTAGCTTTTTATAAATTGTTAACAATTAAAGAGGAAAATAATGAAAAAACTATTTATTGCTGCATTTATATTCGTTTCAACTTTTACAACGAGTACATTCGCAGAAGTTAAAATGGGAATTATATTAGGATTTACTGGTCCTATTGAATCCTTAACACCAGCTATGGCTGCATCTGCAGAGCTTGCTTTTAAAGAAGCTTCTGATTCAGGGTCATTACTAGGTGGAGAAACTATTTCAGTAGTAAGAGCAGACTCAACTTGTGTTGATTCAGCAGCAGCAACTACAGCGGCTGAAGGTGTTATTTCACAGGGTGTAGCAGCTATTATGGGTGCTGACTGTTCAGGTGTAACTGGTGCTATAGCATCAAACGTTGCTGTACCAAATGGTGTAGTAATGATTTCACCATCAGCAACATCTCCAGGTCTTACAACTTTAGACGACAAAGGGTTCTTTTTTAGAACAGCTCCTTCTGATGCTAGAGGTGGACAGATTTTAGCTGATATTACTAAAGACAGAAAAATCAAAAGTGTTGCAATTACTTACACAAATAATGACTATGGAAAAGGTTTAGCTGATGTTTATGAAGCAGCTGTAAAAGCTCATGGCATTAAAGTAACAACAGTAGCTGCTCATGAAGATGGAAAAGCTGACTACTCTTCTGAAGTAGCGACTTTAGCTTCAGCTGGTGGTGATGCAGTTGCAGTAATTGGTTATCTTGACCAAGGTGGAAAAGGAATTATTCAAGGCTCATTAGATTCTGGTGCATTTGATAAATTTATTCTATCTGATGGTATGATCGGTGACTCTTTAACTGATACTTTTGGAAAAAGTTTGAATAAATCTTTTGGTTCAATTCCAGGTTCTACTGGTAAAGGTGCGGGTATATTCGCAACAGTTGCTAAAGCAGCTGGAATAGATTCTTCAGGACCTTATACTGGCGAATCTTATGATGCAGCAGCTTTAATCGTTTTGGCGATGCAAGCAGGTGGATCAGCTGATAGAGCTTCTATTGCTAAAAATGTAATGGCAGTTGCTAACGGTCCTGGAACTAAGATTTATCCAGGTCAACTTAAAAAAGGTTTAGATTTACTAGCTAGTGGTAAAAAAATTGACTACGAAGGTGCAACAGGAGTAATGTTTACTGACGTAGGTGAAGCCGAAGGTTCTTTTTTAGAAAAAGAAGTCAAAGGTGGAAAATTTAGAACTAAAAAACAAAGATAGTTAGATCTTATTTTAAAACCCCGGCAGTGAAAATTGCTGGGGTTTTTTATTTAAAAATTACTAATAATTCTTATGGCTCCAAAAATTGAAATAACTATTAGAAAATAAAATACAACTTTTCTATAAGTTTCTTCCTTGCTTTTAACAAAAAATTTATCACCAATAAAAACTCCTAGTGGTAAGATTATAATTAATGGAATTACTCTATAAATAGTTGTCATATCAACAATTCCTGAAAAAAAACTAAGAACAAAAGCATAAATGTCTGTTACAAAAAATAGAGCCGCCAACGAACCTCTAATTACTGCTGGTTGAATGCTTGTGATTAATAAAAAAAGTGCCACTGGCATACCACCCAATGTTGTAAGTCCATTCAATGTTCCAGAAACTATCCCAGTAAAAAATTTTCCATAATTATTATCAATTTTTTGATTGGCATATCCTTTCATTAATAAAATTGAAAAAAAAATTATTAGTAAACAAACAGATAAATGAGTTGTTTGTGGGTTTAAATGCTTCAATAAATAAAGACCAATGGGAGATCCAATTATTATTCCTAATAATATTTTAAAAACAAATCTCCAGTCAATTTTGTTCCAAATATATGGAATCATAAAAATACTAATTGCTACCTCTAACGCTAGGATAATTGGAACTATTTCTATTGCAGGGAGTATAAAAGAAAAACCAGAAATACATGTTGCTGAAAAACCAAAGCCATTGAAGCCTCTTATTATTGACGCAATAAATACTGTGAATATTACAAAATAAATTTCGACTAAATTGAGCTCAAAATATGATAAAAAATCCACTTTTATTTTCTTTCTTTAATATCAGCTCGCAGTGTTGATAAAATAATTAAAACCAAAAAAGTTATACAAACTAAATTCATTGTTTTCCAACTTGTTAAGGTTAAAAAAACTCCTGCAGATAAACTGGCACTTGCTTGAATTGAATAAACTATTAAATCATTAAAACCTTGTGCTTTAAATTTTTCATTTTCCCTATACGACAAAACTAACAAACTTGTTCCTGATACAAATAAAAAGTTCCAACCAAATCCTAAAAAAACTAATGCAATTAAATAATTTATAAAATTTTGATCAAACAAACTAGTTAAAATTGTTATCAAAAATAAAAAAACACCAGCATACATTATTTTACTATGTCCAAATTTTCTTATCAAATTACCTGTAACTAATGACGGTAAAAACATAGCTGCAATATGAAGTTGAATTACCAATCCTGTTTTAGTTAAACTTATTTTTTCCATTACATGCATACTTATTGGTGTGGCTGTCATTAAAAATGCCATTACAGCATAAGCAAATGCAGAAGCAATTAATGCTTGTAAAAATCTTGGTTGAGAAATTAATTCAAAATAATTCCGTGAATTTTTTTTAATAACATTATTTGATTTGTGTCCATCTTTATAAAATAACAAAAAAATTGTTGATGTAAGTGTTAAAGCAGCAAGTACAATGTATGACCCAGCGTATAAATGCTCGGAAATAATTTCTTTTGAAAAATTAGCTGCATTTGGTCCTATAAAAGCCGATCCTATACCTGCTAATAATATTATTGATATAGCCTTAGGTGCCATATCTTTTTTTACAGTTTCAACAGCTGCAAAACGATACTGATGACTAAAAGCTACTCCTGCCCCTAGTAAAAAACATGCAAAATTAAATAAAATAAAACTTTCACTAATTATTGAGTAAGCAGCAAGCAGTGATGATAATGAACTTCCAATTGAAGAAAAGATAAAGCCTGCTCTTCGACCAATTATACTCATAATTTTTGCAGCAAAAAATGCAAAAATTGCAACACCTACAATTGATAAAGTCATTGGTAGTGTTGCTAAAGATTTTATTGGACTAAACTGGGAGCCAATTATGCCACTTAAGAAAACTGTAACTGGTGCTGCAGTAAAAGCAAAGATCTGACTTAAAATCAACAACCATAAATTCCTATTCATTAAAAAAAATATTTATCACCAATGTACATGGCCCATGCTACTGCAGCTCCAAGTATAATATATTTCATAATAATTTTATTTTATTTCTATTTTCTCAGGAAGTATACCTTTTGGGCGATACCTCATAATTAACAATAAACCCATTCCCATCATTAAATACCTAAAATAAGGAACACTTTCTATTAAATGGATTTTTATCTCATGAGTTTCTGGCAAACCTGCTGTAAATAGATTAATTAAAAATAAAGATATTGGAGCAGCTTCAATCCATAGGAACCAAACTGCAAATCCACCTAAAATCGCACCAAAATTATTTCCACTCCCACCTACAATCACCATTACCCAGATTAAAAAAGTGTACCTCATAGGTCGATAGCTTCCAGGTGTGAATAAACCATCTTGTGTGACAAGCATTGCTCCTGCAATCCCTACAATTGCTGATCCTAATATAAATATTAACAAGTGTTGTTTAACAACATTTTTACCCATAGCATTTGCTGCTTCTTCATTGTCTCTAATGGCTCTCATCATTCTTCCCCATGGAGAATAAAGTGCTTTTTGAGTGACTATTAATAAGGCTATAACTACAATTAAGAATAAACCTGAGTAACATAGCTTTACAAATACTGACGATCCTTCAATAACTAGTTGATTAAGTGCAGCTTGTTTATCTGCAATATTGGAAATTAAATCTAATTTACCTGAATTAAATTTTGCAACTAAGCTAATAAACCATTCAGTGACTTGAAGATTAACCTCATAAGGCACTGGCCGATCTAATCCAATTACATTCTTGACGCCTCTTGCCAACCAATCTTCATGTTTTATTATAGCTATTACAATCTCAGAAATAAGTAGTGTGGCAATTGCTAAGTAGTCTGCACGTAAACCAAGAGCAATCTTACCCACTACAAATGCTAATCCCGCAGCAAAGAAAGCTCCAACTATCCACGAAAATACTATTGGTAAACCTAGACCTCCAAGAAAACCTGTTGTTGCTGGATTTACAGCTTCAATCGCTTCTATGCCTGATTCAGAGGTAATTCTTATGATTATAATTCCTACAATTATAACTCCTGCTATTCCATATGTTCTTGCTTTTGATTTTTCAAAATTTTTTAAAATAAACTTAACAAGGAAGATCATTGCAATTATGAGCCCTAGGCACATTAGAATATCAAATCCACCTGCACTCCACGCTTCTTGAACAGGATCAACTGATATTAATACAGCTGCTAATCCTCCTAAAGCTGCATAACCCATAAGACCAAAATTAATTAAACCAGCATAACCCCACTGTACGTTTGCTCCCATTGTCATCACGGCAGAAATTAAGCACATATTAAAAATTGATAGAGCAACATTCCATGATTGAAATATTCCAACCAAAATAATTAAACCTAGCATTATCATATACGCTGTAATTACATTTAGGTGCTTTCTCATAGTACCTTTCCTTTGAATATGCCATTTGGTCTGTAGAGCAAAACAATTACCAGTATAGAAAATGATACAGCAAATTTATAATCTGTTGATAATAATTGAATTAAAGTTTCTGGCTCCATACTTTCTGGTAAAATGTACATAAAAAACTTCTTGTAAGCATATGTTAAAAATATTTCAGAAAAAGCTATGACGTACCCACCTAAAAATGCCCCAAATGGGTTACCTATTCCACCAACAATTGCTGCAGCAAAAATTGGTAACATGTTGTTAAAATAAGTAAAAGGTTTAAAGCTTTTATCCAAACCATATAATGCCCCACCAATTGTTGCCAAAATACCTGCAATAATCCACGTAATCATAACTACTCTTTTAGGATCAATGCCAGATAATAAAGCTAAATCCTCATTATCTGAATAAGCACGCATACTTTTTCCTGTTTTGGTTTTATTTAAAAACCAAAATAAAATTGAAACTAGTATGAGCGTTATAAAAATAGTTAATACTTGACTAGATTTAATTGCTAAACCTTCATTAAGTCCTGCCATTTCTTTAAACTTACTTGCTTTAATTATAAATTTTTCTCCATCAAAGAATCTTCGGTCTGAAGGGCCAATTATTATTCTAACAACTGCTTGAGTTACAAACATTACACCTATGCTTACCATTGCAAGTTGAACCGGTGGACTTTTGTTAACTCTGTAATATCTAAAAACAAATTTATCTATAAAAAGCATATAGCCAATCATAAAAATTATTGCAAAAGGAATAGCGAGAAGGGCTGTCGGTAAAAAACCAAGAGAAATACCAAGTGATTGAAAATACCAAGTAATTAAGATGGTTACCATTGTTCCAAATGCCATCATGTCTCCAGTTGCGAAATTAGCAAATCTTAAAATTCCATATATTAAAGTAACAAAGATTGCTCCAAGTGCTAACTGTGAACCATAGGTTAAAGCTGGAACAAAAATATAATTTAATAGTAATATAATTGCATTTAAAAAATCCATTTTATCCTCCTAAAAATGAGCTTCTTACTCTAGGATCATTTAATAATTCTTTACCAGTTCCTGTATATCGATTTTCGCCAGTAACTAAAACATAGCCTCTGTCTGAAATATTTAATGCTTGTTTAGCATTTTGTTCAACCATTAAAATTGCAACATTCTTTCTTTTTACTTTAATAATATGATCGAATAATTCATCCATTACTATTGGAGACACTCCTGCAGTAGGCTCATCTAACATTAATACTGATGGTTTAATCATTAATGCTCTACCAAGTGCAACTTGCTGTCTTTGGCCACCTGATAATTCTCCTACTAATTGGTCTTTTTTTTCTTTTAATATTGGAAAAAGTTCATAAATTTCCTCTATAACATTTTGGTAATCATCATTTCTTAAGTATGCGCCCATTTCTAAGTTTTCCTCAACACTCATGCCTGCAAAAACATTTTTTGTTTGTGGAACAAATGAAATGCCTTCTTTAACTCTGTCTTGTGGTGAAAGTTTTGAAATATCTTTTCCGTCGATCGTCACAAAGCCAGATTTTAAATCTAAAAGTCCCAACATGGCTTTCATAGCTGTCGATTTACCCGCACCATTAGGGCCAAGAATTGAAACTATCTCTCCCCTATTAACATTTACTGAGCAAGAGTTAATAATATCTGGTCCATTACCATAACCACCAGTCATCTTTATTCCTTCAAAAAAAGCCATTAATTATTTACCTTTAGTTTTGAGCCTCTGCCTAAGTAGCTTTCTATAACTTTTTCATCTTTTTTAACTTCATCAGCTGTTCCTTCAAACAAAACAGTTCCTTCAGCCATAACAATTACTGGATCACATAACCTACTGATAAAATCCATATCATGCTCAATCATACAAAAAGTATAACCTTGTTCTTTGTTTAATTTTAAGATTGCGGTACCTAGGTCTTTAAGCAATGTACGATTAACCCCTGCTCCTACTTCATCAAGTAATACTATCTTAGCATCAACCATCATTGTACGTCCAAGTTCTAATAATTTTTTTTGACCACCTGATAAGTTTCCTGCTAGTTCATTTGATAAATGTTTTAAATTTAAAAAATCAACAACATCCTGAGCTTTTTGTTTTATTTGTAATTCTTCACTTTTAACAAGACTTGGTTTAAGTAATGCTGTCATTAGTTTTTCACCAGACTGATTTGCTGGAACCATCATTAAGTTTTCAAGCACTGATAAATTTGTAAATTCATGTGCTATTTGAAAGGTTCTAAGTATACCTTTTGAAAATAATTCATATGAAGGTACATCAGTTACATCTTCATTGTCAAATAAGACCCTCCCATTAGAAGCTTTTAAATTTCCTGCAATTAAATTAAATAGTGTTGTTTTTCCAGATCCATTTGGACCAATTATGCCTGTAATAGATCCTTTTTTTATTTTTAAAGAACAATCATTGACTGCCGCCAAGCCACCAAAATACTTAGATAGATTCTCAATCTGTAAAATATTTGAATTTTCTTTCATAATTTTTATTTGCTTAACCGTTTGTGAATGTTGTTCAGCGTTTTTTCTAAAGATTTATAAAAGCCAGCTTTTGACAGTTCGCTTACACCTTGTTCATTTAATCCTTTAGGTGTTTGTGATTCTTTAACTAAATATTTTAAATCTTTTTTAGAATTTAAAACTGCATCTTTTGATAAAGCTAAAAATAAAGAAGTGACATATTTTTGTGCTTGATCCCTTTTAACTCCTCTTTTAACTAACCAATCAGTCATTACTTTTAAAATTTGATAAAATGGTGCCATCATTCCTGATGTAGACCAAAAATTTATTGATAATTTTTCTTTTTTAATTTCAACTGTTGTTCCAAGCTTATTAAAAAAATTACCAACTTTTTTATTAGGTGGACAAATGGGAACAGGTCCTTTTTTAAGAGATATTGGTGGTAAAGGAATGGCTCTAACTATTTTAGCTTTAACCTTAATTGCTTTTCTTAATTGCTCTAATGTAATTGTAGAGATGAAGCTAATTATTGTTTGGTTAGATTTAAACTTTAAATCTTTGATAATTTTTTTTCCTACCATGGGGGTTATTGATAAAAAAACCCAGTTACATGAATTAACTATTTCTTGATTATTTTTTGCTATAATTACTTTTTTAAATTTTTTTTTTAATTTCTGTGCAATTAATTTATTTCGTGGTGAAATTAATATTCTATTAAATGGTATTTTTGATGTACATATTCCAGTGATTACTGCTGATGCTATTTTGCCAGTTCCAACAAATCCTAATTTCATAATTCTTACTATATCAGTAAAATGTTATTTTTTTGGCAAAAAAAAAGCCCCCATAAATGGGGGCTTAAATTTTTTAACTAAAAATTTATATTAGAATGCTTTTCCAATAGAAATTTTAGCAGTTGTACCATCTAAATCTGTAACAGTAACTTTGTTAGCAGAGTTAGTAGTTGATGTTAATGTAACACCATCAAAACTCTGTTCATTTACTTCAAATCTAAAGAATAAACCGTTATCTTTTTCAACGTGAACACCAGCACCAATAGTACTACCATCTAAAGATGTATTACCATATGCAGAACCTGTTCCTAATTTTTCGTTAGTAGTAAGATCAATTTCCATTGTTCCCATTTTCACGTAAAGCCAGTCAGTGATGTTTAAAGTTGCGTACAAAGTATTAAAGTTAGAAAAGTCAACTTGTACTATTTGATCTATAGCTACATCCTGTGTACCATTCCCTGCTCTGTCAGGACTTAAGTCAGTATCTTTTCTATCTGCAGTACCTGATTTAATGTCATGAGGTACATAAGAGTAACCAACACTCAGTCTTGCAAATGGTCCAGGTAAAAATGCCAAGTCTTTTTCAAAGAAGAAAGAACCAAATCCAACTAAAGATTCAGCATCTTTTTTTTTTGATACTTCTCCGCCTTCATTTTCAGAACCCTGAGTACTAAAAGTACCAAGGTCAGCTGATACACCAATTTTTACACCTAGCTCTGCAGAGGCAAGTGATATCGATGACATCAACATTATGATTGCTATCGTTAATTTTCTCATTTTACGCCCTTATTGTTAATTGTTATTAATATATTAATTAACCCATCTTATAATTAAATCTCCCTAAATATACATAGCTTTTTCCAATAAAAATAATTTTTTTTCTATATGTTGTAATTTTATCACAATAAACTTAAGTAAAATAAAGGCTTTTTTAAGCATATTTATTAGATCATTATTTACAACCTGTGACTTTAATAAAAAAGTTTTTTAACTGGTTTTTTATAAAAAAAAATTTGCCCCGATTCTAAGTGGTTCTCTGCTTAGATTTTTTTACTTTTTAAAAGGTTTTCTTCCATGAGGTTAAAAAATATTATTTACAATTGTTACTAAACGCACTGGACGTTTAATTATAATTTTACATTTTTTCCAATAAAATCGATCCTAAATGATGGACTTTAGGTCCAATTTCAGAGAAAATAATTGAAGGAATGATTGCTAAAGAAAATACAAACTTAAACTTAAAACCTTATAGCTCATCAAGATTTAGTTAAGTGAGCAATAACATCAAGGCTTACATAATGTTAGTTTGTGCAACATTATTTTGGGCAGGTAATTTTATTATAGGTAAAGTTGCTTTTTTAGAAAATATTCCCCCATTATCTCTTGTTTTTTTTAGATGGTCTCTTGTTTGGTTAATATTATTACCATTTACATACAAAGAGGTATTAAAGTTTAAAGAAGTAATTTTAAAAAATTTACCATTATTATTCTTTTTAGCCTTAACTAGTGTTGGCTTATTTAATTCATTTACTTATCTTTCACTTGCCCATACCCAAGTAATAAACGCATCACTCTTTAATACAGCTATTCCAGCAATGATAATTTTACTATGCTTTTTGTTTAAAATTGAACAAACTAATAAATTTCAAATCTTTGGCTTAATCGTCTCTTCAATTGGAATTTTAGCAATTATTACTGAGCTTAATTTAAATATTTTTCTTACACTAAATTTTAATAAAGGAGATGTTATAATGATAGGTGCGGTGGTTACCTGGGGTTTTTATTCATCTTTTTTAAAAAAAAAAAAATTTCACATACCTCTTCTGACATTAGTTCATGTTTTATGTACTTTAGGTTTATTCTGTGTTTTACCACAATTTTTATACGAGGTATCGCAAGGACAAACTATTAAATTTGATCTTAATATGTTTTATATTTTAATCTTTCTTGCTTTGTTTCCAAGTATTGGATCTTATTATTGTTGGGCAGGTGCTGTTTCGATAATTGGTGCAAATAGAGCAGGTATTTTTTTGTCATTAATACCTCTCTTTAGTACAATCATGGCAATACTATTTTTTAATGAGAAATTTCAATTTTTTCATTTTATTGGTTCTATTTTAATTATAATAGGTCTATTGCTATCAAATAAAAAAATTAAAAATGCTTAAAGTTGCAATACTAGATGATTATCAAAATGTTTCACAAGAATTTGTGGATCTTAAAAAGTTATCTGGAAAATATGAATTTAAAATATTTAGTGAATCTTTTTTGGATGAAGCGGATGCGATAGAGCAGTTATCAGATTTTGAAGCATTATTAGTAATGAGAGAAAGAACTTCTATTACAAAGAATCTAATCGATAACCTTAATAACCTTAAGTATATCATAACAAGTGGCTCAAGAAATAAGGCTATAGATCTTGTGGCTGCCAAAAAAAGAAAAATTGTAGTATGTGGAACGGAGATTGATTTTGCAGGTACAGCTGAATTAACTTGGGGCTTAATTTTAGGTTTAGCTAGAAACTTTAAAGAAGAAATTGACAACATGTATCAAGGCTATTGGCAATCAACTATTGGCCTTGAGCTTAAAGGAAAAATTTTAGGATTAGTAGGTCTTGGAAGAGTTGGTTCACAAGTTGCTAAAATTGGAAAAGCTTTTGGTATGGAAGTAATGGCTTGGAGCGAAAATTTAAACTTAGATACGTGTAAAGAATTAGGTGTTTTGCCATGTAGCAAAGAGGATATATTTCAAAATTCTGATTTTATTTCTATTCATGTTCAAGGTGGAGAAAGATACAAAGAGTTAATAAAATTAAAAGAACTAGACATGATGAAGAAAACTGCTTTTTTAATTAACACCTCTAGAGGAACAATCATTAATGAAGATGATTTAATTATTGCACTATCAACAAATGTTATTGCTGGAGCTGGTCTTGATGTTTACGAAAAAGAACCTTTGCCAGAAGGTAATAAGTTAAGATTTTTACCAAATGCATTATTAATGCCTCATATTGGCTATGTTACCGCAGAAAACTACAGTATGTTTTATACACAGATGATTGAGGGTTTAGAAGCTTGTGTTGCTGGCAAACCGCTTAGAGAATTAGAGTAATTTATGACAAAAAAAATTAACCAAAATCTTACTGCTGAACAGAAATTAGTTTTATTTGAAGATGGAACTGAAGCTCCAGGTACTAGTGAATTAAATAACGAGAAGAGAGAAGGAAGTTATAATTGTGCAAACTGTGGTGAAAAACTATTTGATGCATCCAGCAAATATGAAAGTGGTTCAGGTTGGCCTTCATTCTATCAATCATTACCAGATGTTTTTGAAACTAAGACGGATACTTTATTAGGGTACGAAAGAGTGGAGTATCATTGCAAAAAATGTGGTGGTCATCACGGTCATATCTTTGAAGACGGACCCAATCCTACAGGCAAAAGATATTGTAACAATGGTGTATGTTTAGTGTTTAAAGAAAAAAAATAAACAGCATTGACATAATCAGTATATTATTTATATACAATAGAAATTCCCGTTATGATCAAAATCTTATTAGTATCTCTATCTCTACTTTATGTCACAGTATCTAATGCTGATGTTAAGGGAAAAGTTTTAAATGATTTTTCTGGAAAAATTTCTTCTACAATTGGGGATTTAATACCAGGTGACGGTGTAACAGAAGTTTCAGTTAAAATTAGAGAAGAAGATAACCCTGACTTCGAAATTTTAGGTGTAAGAGATATTATATCAAAAGAAAATTCAAATTTATTCACTCAATTTAGTATTCATAATAATGAAGTTAACGGAGACAATAGATATATTGGAAACTTAGGCCTTGGATATAGATTTTTAAATTCTGATAAATCTATGATGTTCGGTGTTAATTCATTCTACGACAGAGATATTCAAGAAAATCATTCAAGAGTAAGTTTGGGATTTGAAGCAAAAGCCTCGATTCTGGATTTTACTTTTAATCAATATCAAAAAACAACTAATCAAAAAATTATTGATGGAACTAAAGAGCAAGTTTTGAGTGGAAATGAATATAATTTAAGTTCACAAGTACCTTATATACCTTGGGCAATTTTTAATTTTCAAGGTTATAGATGGGAAAATGAAAAAGCACTTCAAGACAATAAAGGAAATGTTTACTCATTAGAGATGGCTCTAAATCCATCTTTGCAATTAGATTTTTCAAGAGATGTATCGAGTATTGATGGTGCAGAAGATGCTAATATAGCTAAATTGACATTTGTGCATCCTCCTAGAGAAAATAAGCCAACATTAAAAGATGGGTTGGTTTCAAATGTAGCATTTATTAAAGAAAATATGGAAGATAAATTAAGAGAAAAAGTGAGAAGAAATAACAATCTAGTAATCGAAATTCAGGGAGCTGTAATTATAACAAGCAAATAGTATGAAAAAAACAATTCTTATATTTTTATTTTATTTAGTTTTTTTTAATTCTAAAGTTATTGCTTTAACAGGTGAAGCCACAACATATGGAATAACAATAACAAGAATTGAACTTTGCGATGCTACGAGTACAGACACTGCATGTAATGGTTCAGTTTTACTTTATGCGGGAGATTCAGGGGTGGTTAACATTGCAAGCACTACAGCTGGGACTGCAGCTGCAACTTTAGGAAATTTAGCAACAGCAGTATTTGGAACAACCTACACTTATATTCAGGTAACAATGGAAAGAGCTATGTCGCTTGCTGGAACTGTTGTGAGTGGAAGTGATAGCTGTTCAACAATTGCAAGTAATGGTGGAACGGATGCAGAAAATGGCAAAGGTGCCGCAACTGCAACCGAAGTATCAGGAACTTATTATGCTGGAGTACCCGGTGGATCATCAATATCAGATTTTATAAATAGCACTACAGCAGGAGATGGAACAGGTACAGATTCAGCTATAGGTGCAATTGATTCAGGTGATGATTATTTTGAATGGAGAGAGGCATTAGCAGCACCTTTTACAATGGAAGTTGGTAGAATTCCATCTGTAGAAATTGCATTTGGCACAACAACTGCATTAGGCTACCTAGAGCAAGCAGGAATGGCTACAGACTGCGCAGAAACAGCAGCTGCTAACCAAGGATTTTACGGCAATATACCAGATATAACTATTACTATTGAATAATTATTATTTTAATAAATCTTGAAGTTTATTTTCTTTTTCTAAAGCCCTAACATCATCATAACCACCCATGTGTTGATCGTCAAAAAAGATTTGAGGAATAGTTCTTTTGCCGTTTGCTTTAGCAATCATTTCATCCATTGCACCATCAGCTGTTGCAATATTAATTTCTTTATATTCAACATTATTTCTTGTTAATAATTTTTTTGCTGCATCACAAAAATTGCAAAGAGGGCCTGTATAAATAGTAACTGATTTCATAACTTATAAATAATCATTCTTTTTGATTTTACTAGTAATTTCTTTTCTAGAGTATTCAAATTTTTTTTTATGTTTTATACTTTTTTGGTTAACTCTTTTTCTCCACAATCTAAAAGAAACTGGCTTTACAGATCGTCTCATAATTTTAATAACTTCACCCTCTGTCTTTCCAGTCTTTTTCTCAATTTCTTCAAAAGTTATCCTGTCAGCCCAAGCTGCCCAAACGATCCAATCTGGGTCATCAATATGGGGTTCAGGATTTTTGACCCTAGTTATGGGGGTGTGACCTTTTTTTTTCATAAATTCCTTATATTTGAAAAAAATGATTAATGCATTCTATTTGAGGGCATGCTAATATTAGCTTACGATAGTCCTAGTTAGCCATCTTTAGCTCCCGGTTTTTTAGGACTATCTAAAAGTCTCTAAAATGCTTCCTTTAAATTATTTCTTTTTTACAGAAAATATAATTTTTTACTTAGTTAAATCTAAGAGAGCTATAGGGTTTTAAGTCTAAGTTTGTATTTTCGTTGGCAATCATTCCTGCAACTATTTTCCCTGAAATTGGACCTAGGGTCCAACCTAAATGATGGTGACCAAAACAATAAAAAACATTTTTATGATTTTTTGATGGTCCTATTACAGGTAAATAATCTGGGAGTGTTGGTCTAAAACCTAGCCATTCATCTTCATGTTCGGGTAAATCACCCATCATATATTTTGCGTTGTTAATTAAGTTTTTAATTCTTGATTTTGACAAAGGGTTTTTTAATCCACCAAACTCAACAGTCCCTACCACTCTAAGTCCTTGTTCCATGGGTGTAATACCAAATCCTCTATTTTGAAAAATTACGGGTCTGCTCAAAAGATGTTCACAATCCTTAAAATGAACATGATAACCTCTTTCAGTATCAAGAGGTATTTTTTCATTTAAATTGTCAGTTAATTTTTTCGAAAATGAACCACAGGCAATTACAATCTTATCAAAAATATATCTTTCTGTTTCAGTTTTAATAACTGGCTTTTCTTCGTCAAAATTTATGTCTTGAACGTTTGTCTTTAAAAATTTTCCATCTTTTTTTAAAAAAAGTTCAAATAATTTTAAAAGTATTTTTTTTGGATTTCTTGCATGTCTGCCATGCTGATAATAAACACCCCCATGGTAAATGGGTTTTATATTTGGCTCTAGATCGTGAATTTCTTTTGGGGTAACTTCTTGTTGATCAACACCAAGTTCATTTCTAATATTGATTTCAAGCTTCCTGCTCTTTAGGTTTTTATCATTCCAAATATATAAAATACCTTTTTTTTCAACTAATCCTCCTAGTTCAATCTCATCAAATAATTCATCATAAGCAGGTAGTGCTAAGTCTAAAATTTGATGCATGTTTTTAGCTGTGTGCATCATATTTTTTGTTGTACAGTTTCTTATAAATTTTAAAAACCATGGAATCATTTTTGGAACATAGTTCCATTTAAGAGCAAGTGGACCAGTAGAACTTAAAAGCATTGCTGGAACATCTGTTAAAACATCAGGTCTATTTATTGGAACGGATGCATATGGAGAAAAGTGACCCGCGTTACCATAAGATGCGGCTGGACTACCTGGTTCATCTCTATCAAAAATTGTAACATTAAAACCTTTTTTTTGAAGAAACAGTGCATTAGATATTCCCTGAATACCTGCTCCTATAATTCCTATTTTAAAATTCTTTTCCATAGAATAATTATATAATTATTAATGATGGTTATTGTCGCGACAAATTATACAAAAATTTTTTTAAAATTTACCCAATTAACTGTTTGTGATTAATTTTAGCGCTCAGTACAATACTAAATCCAATCATAGTTGCTAATAATGAAGATCCTCCATAAGACATAATGGGCAAAGGTGATCCAACTATAGGTACCAAGCCTAAAACCATAGACATGTTAACGGTGACATATAGAAAAATAGCTGAAGCGAAACCATAACAAAAAAGTTTTGCGAAATGACTTCGTGAAATTGAGCCTATTTTTAAAACTCTATATATTATAATTACATATATAAGCAAAAGACCTACTGAACCTACAAAACCATGCTCTTCTGAAAATAAAGTAAATATAAAGTCTGTATGTTTTTCAGGTAAAAACTCTAAATAACTTTGGGTGCCTTTTAAAAAACCTTTTCCAGTTAAGCCACCAGATCCTACGGCAATTTTAGATTGAATAATTTGATATCCTGCACCCAATGGATCTCTATCAGGATTAAGAAAAGTTAATATTCTTAATTTTTGATAAGGTTTTAAAAATGAAATTACAAAGGGCATTGAAATTATCAATGACAAAAAAGAATATATAAAGTACTTTACATTTAATCCGGCAAGCCACATAACTAGAAGTCCACTTAAAGCAATTAAGATAGAGGTACCTAAGTCTGGTTGACTAATCACAAGCATAATTGGTAAAATTAAAATTGTTAAAGAAATTAACATATTCTTAAACGAATTTACTTCATCTAGTTGAACACGATGGTAAAACTTTGCAAGGCACAATATTATTGCAATTTTCATAAGTTCTGATGGTTGTAGATTAATAAAATATAAATTTATCCATCTTTGAGAGCCTGAAGCTTTAATGCCATGCAGGGATGCCCAAATTAAAAATAATAAAATAATAAAATAAAATATATAACCAAAAAAATGCCAAAATTTAATATTAAAAAAAGACAAAAAAACCATCATGGGGAAGAAAGTTAAAAATTTAAAAATATGACTTTTGGTATGATATAGAATCACTCCTCCATCAGTTGAATACATTGAAAGAACACTAATTAGCCCTAGTAGTAAAATACAAACTATTAAAATATAATCAAAATTTTTTAATTTTTGTAAAATTGATGATTGATCGTTTAGAGAGTTAATTTGATACATTTATATTTTTATTATTTTTTCTTTTCTAATTTTTTCTCTTGCTTCGTGTCTGTCTATAATCAATTTAAATAATTTTTTTGCCATCGGTGCTGCCGTAGAACTTCCTGACCCTCCATGCTCAACTATGATACTAAGTGCATACCTTGGATTTATATAAGGACCAAATGCAATATATAAAGCATGATCTCTTTCATTGTAGGGTATTTCTAATGTTTTTAAATCCAGTTCTCTTGCCCGTTCTGTTATTCTTTTAACTTGAGCTGTGCCTGTCTTCCCAGCAAATTGATATTTAGGATCTTCTATTCTTGAAGAATAAGATGTGCCTCGAACTTCATTTGTTGAACTAAACATGGCATCTAATACAAATTTTATATTTTCAGGATTTCTATAAAGAGGTTCGTATTTTTTTGTTCCAGTGAACCAAGCTAATCCCTCACTTGCTATATCTGCTCCTTTTTTTGATTTTTTTAAATTTTCAGAATTTTTATGTATTGCATCTTTAATTTGTTCAAAAGTATCTTGGTTTTCTTCTACACTTATTTTTGGATAAATTTTATACCCACCATTTGCAAGCATAGCAGTCATTAAACACAATTGTAATGGTGTTGTTTGAATGTAACCTTGACCAATACCTGTAATTAAGGTTTCACCTAAAACCCAGCCTTTACCTAAATTATCTTTTTTCCATTTTGTGCTTGGCACTAAACCTTTTTTTTCATTACGAAAAACATCTTTTAGTACTTTTTCTCCTAATCCGAATTTTACAGCAGTTTCGTTTAAACGATCTACTCCAAGTTTTCTTGAAATTTCATAAAAATAAGTATCACAAGACTGTTTTATTGCTCCTTTCAAATTGACAATCCCATGGCCTTTTTTTTTCCAGCAATGATAAGTTTGCCCGTACATTTCCATTTTTCCTTTACAATTCACTTTAAAGTTTGGAGAAATCACATCATTTTCTAAGGCAGATAAAGCTACAATTGGTTTAATGGTTGAACCAGGTGAATAAAGGCCAGTTAAAGTTTTATTAGTTAAAGGTTTTAGGGGGTTATTTCTTATTAATTGCCAATCATCTTGACTAATTCCGAATACAAATAAATTTGGATCAAAGGTGGGTGAAGAATGCATCGCTACAATTTCTCCAGTATAAATATCCATAACACTTATAGATCCTGCTTTATCACTTAATAATTCATTACATAATTTTTGAATTTCTGTATCAATAGTAAGTTCGATTGTTTTTCCTTTTTGTCCTTCTTGATAATCTAATTGATTAATCCTTTTCCCATAAGCATTTACTTCGTACCTTTGGACTCCATTAGTTCCAATTAGATCTTTTTCAAAAGTTTTTTCTAATCCAGTTTTTCCGACTCTTAGGCCTGGAACATGATTTTTTTTAATAAATTCATTTTCCAATATGTCATCTTGATTGGCTTGGCTTACATATCCCAATACATGAGTATAATTTTCTTTAAATGGATAATCTCGCGATACAGATAAAACGGGTTTGGCTCCACCTAGTTCGTGTAAAAAATAATTAATTTTTATAAATTGATTCCAAGTTAAGTTTTCTGAAATAATTAGAGTTTCCCAGGGTCTTTGGCTATTATTTTTTTTTATTATTTTTGAAAATTCACTGTTATTAAGCTGTAAAATATCTTTTAATCTTAACATTAAATATTTAAAATCTTCTACCTGTTCTGGTATTACGTGAAGTTGATACACTTTTAGATTTCCAGCTATTGTGTTTCCAAAATAATCTAAAAACTCTCCTCTAACTGGAGGCAGTCTCCACTCTCTCAATCGATTTTTATCAGATAAAGTTAGATATTTTTTATTTTCGTTTATCTGAAGTGTAAATAATCTTGCAATTATTCCTGTAAAAACAATAATTTTTGCAACAGAGATAATAAACATTCTTCTGTTAATTGTATGTAATTTTTGAGCACCAGTGTCATGACTAAGCATTTATTTTCCCAATTATTTTATTTCCAAAAAAACTGAATATGTAAGAAAAAATGAAATATATAAAAAAAGTAAACATAGTGTTGGTCACATAATAAAAATAATCTACTTTAAATAAAAAAATTACAGTCAATATGGAATATAAAAAAGAATTTACTACTGAAATTGTAATTAAAAAAAATATCCAATCTTTTGTTAGGCTAGGTCTTAATGTGATATTTCTAAGATATGCTGCAAATCCACATATAAGTAAATACATTAAGCTACTTATTCCTAGGGGCATACCTAAAACAACATCGTTAAATAATCCTGCTATAAAAATTAATCCATAGCCTAAACTTTCACTTTTTTTCACGCTATAGTAAAAAATTAAAATATAACTAAAGTTGAAAGAAAAATATTTTATTCCTAGATAGTTGAAATCAAACTCATTTAATACTGAGATAAAAAGTAAAATTACTGGAGTATATGAAAGTAGATATTGTTTGATGTTATAATTAGTCATTCTAGTCATCTAGTTTTTTAACCCTTTGTTTAAAATACAGTCTCTATATTCTTTGGTGCCTACTTTATAGAGATTATTATAAAATGTTTTTTTACATCTTTTTCCATATAAACTATTTAATTCAAAAAATTTTGCATTGTTAATTTGCTCATCATACTTTTTAATAGTTTTATCTGATATAGATATTTTATTTTGTAAATTGATAATTTTTTTTTTCAATAAACTATTCTCTTCTTCAATTTTTTTTCTTGTCTCTTTGAAAATATTTTTTTCTTCTAATAATATCTTTACAGTTTCTTTAGCCATTTTCATTTCTGCAAGTTGCTTATTTATTGCCTTTATTTCTTCTTTAGCTGGCTCAAATGTATAAGAATCTACTTTTGAAAAAGATAAGATTTTCACATACTTTAGTTGAGAAAAATCTATACCAAAATCAACTATTTTTTCTTTGCTTGTTAAATTTTTTTCTTTTTTTATTATGCCTATTGGAATTCCACTTTTAAATAGCCCTCCAGCACCTGAGGTAAAAACTAATATGTCTTCATTATTTTTTCCTGAATCTGGTTCTTTTGTATATTGTAAAATGCCATTATTTTTTCCAGTTCCAGACATAATTGCTTGTATATCACCTGGCTCCAGTGAAACTGGAATTTTAGCATTTATATCAGAGAGTAGTAAAACTCTTGATGTTAAATAATTAACCTCAACAACTTTTCCAACTAAATGTATTCCATCAAGAACAGCCATTCCTAGTTTAATATTATCTCTACTTCCCTTATTAAGTATAACAGATTTTAAAAATGGACTTTGTTTATCAATTAATACTTTTGCAAATATTTCGTTGTCCGTAATAAAGTAATCATCTATTAGTTTTTTTAACTTAATATTTTCAAGATTACTGATTGTTTTAGATAAATCTTTTGATTTTAGAAAATTTAATTCATACTTAATTTTTTGATAATCTTTGTAGTGATTAAAATGATCGTCAACTTTAAAAAAACTATTTTTTATTAAGTTCTCAGGAACAGAAACAATAAGTGAGGACCTATATGCAATTTCTTTAATTCCAATTTTTATATAATCAATAACTTTAAAATTAAAACTTCCTAAAATTAAAAAAATTAATGAAAAAAATATTAATCCTAATAATGAAAATCTTTGTTGGTTTCCTTTTTTTAAAAAAGCTGAGCGAATTGCAATTACAAAATCATCTCTGCTACCTGATTCCATTATTTTTAGTACTCAGATAACATTGTAGAGAATATTTCTTCTTGCTCTAGGGCTTTTCCTGTTCCAATTGCAACACAAGCTAAAGGATCTTCAGCTATATGAACTGGTAAACCTGTTTCTTTAGAAAATCTTTTATCAATATTTTTTAGTAAAGCTCCACCGCCTGTTAATGTTAGACCCATATCCACTAAGTCAGCAGACAATTCTGGTGGTGTGTTTTCTAATGCATCTTTTACACCATTTACCATTTCTTTTAAAATACCATTTAATGCTTCTGCAGTATCTTCTTCTGTAATATTAACTTCTTTAGGTGTTCCTGACCTTAGATCTCTGCCTTTTACCGGGTATGTATTGTTATTTGATGGTATTGCAGTTCCGATTTCTTTTTTTATTTTTTCTGCTGTGCTGTCACCAATCATTAGGTTATATTCTTTTCTCATATAATTTATCAAAGCTATATCCATAGCATCGCCTGCAACTCTCAAGGACTTAGAATAAACAAGCCCACCCAAAGACATGACAGCAATTTCAGTTGTACCACCGCCAATATCAACAACCATTGAACCTGTAGCTTCTGAAATCGGTAAATTAGCTCCAATCGCAGCTGCAATTGGTTCTTCTATTAATTGCACTCTTCTAGCACCTGCAGCTAAAGCACTATCTTGAATTGCTTTTCTTTCAACTGGTGTTGATCCTGTTGGTACACAAATTAAAATTCTTGGGTTTGCAAAGGTACTATTCTTATGAACTTTTTTAATAAAATGTTTAATCATTTCTTCTGTCACGATAAAATCAGCAATAACTCCGTCTCTTAAAGGTCTTATTGCCTGAATGTTTCCTGGTGTTCTTCCAAGCATAGTTTTTGCTTCATCTCCAACTGCTAAAACAGTTTTTTTTCCTTTATGTTCAACGATAGCAACTACAGATGGTTCGTTTAAAACAACTCCTTGCCCTTTTAATACTACAAGTGTATTTGCCGTTCCCAAATCTATAGCCATATCTTGGCTCCAAACATTTGTTAAATTTTTAAACCATTTCATCGTTTTATATACCTTTCACTTTCTGAGCTTCATATTCCATTGGAGCTGTTTTTTGTCTTTTAATAATCATTTTATTTAAGGCAGCTAAATAAGCATTTGCAGATGCAACCATGGTATCTGTATCTGCTGCTTGGCCAACTGTTGTTTTTCCATTTTCCTCAATTCGAACACTTACAGTTGCTTGTGCGTCAGTTCCTTCTGTAACTGCATGCACTTGATATAGTTGTAAATTAACGTCATGTGGGTAAAGTTTTTTTATACATTTAAATGTTGCATCAACAGGTCCATCACCAATTTCAGAAGTTTGTTTAACCTCTCCATAAACATCTAAAGTCATTTCTGCTCTTTGAGGTTCACCTGTACCAGCAAAAACTTTTAAAGATTTTAGATTTATAACATTTTTGTCTAAAACCATACTGTCGTCAACTAAGGCAGCAATATCATCATCATAAACATGTTTTTTTTTATCTGCTAAAATCTTAAATTTCCCAAAAGCAATTTGAATTACATCATCCGTTACATCTGCATATCCAAGGTCATTTAATTTTTCTTTAAAAGCATGTCTTCCAGAATGTTTTCCCATGATTAATGAAGTTTTTTTAACACCTACACTTTCTGGTGTCATAATTTCATATGTGTTTCTGTTTTTAAGCATTCCATCTTGATGGATGCCAGCTTCATGAGCAAAGGCATTTTTTCCGACTATAGCTTTATTAAATTGAACAGGAAAAGTTGCATTTGAAACAACTTTAGAAGCTTTACTTAATAATTCTGTTTTAATTCCTGTTTCATATGGCATTAAATCATTTCTTGTTTTCATTGCCATAACAATCTCTTCAAGAGCTGCATTTCCCGCTCTCTCCCCAATACCATTAATCGTACATTCAACTTGCCTTGCTCCAGCTGATACTCCTGCTAGAGAATTTGCAACAGCTAAACCTAAATCATTGTGACAGTGCACAGATAAAATAGCTTTATCAATATTTGGTACTCTATTTTTTAAAGTTGTAATAATTTTTGTAAACTCAGATGGAGTTGTATAACCAACTGTATCTGGAATATTTATTGTTTTGGCCCCACAATTAATCGCAAGTTCAGCTGATTTACACATAAAATCTATATCTGTTCGTGTTCCATCTTCGCAAGACCACTCAACATCATCAGTAAGATTTCTTGCATATGTAACACTTTCTTTTATTGCATCCAAAACTTGTTCCGGTGTTTTATTTAATTTATGTTTCATGTGAAGTGGGCTTGTTGAAATAAAAGTATGAATTCTAAATCTTGGTGCAGCTTTTAATGCTTCATGGCATGCATCAATATCTTTCTTACTAGCTCTTGATAGTCCACAAGGAATTGAATTTTTTAGGATTTTACTTATTGCTGTTACAGCCTCAAAATCTCCTGGTGATGCAATGGGAAATCCTGCTTCAATTATATCAATTCCCATTTCATCAAAAATTCTTGAAATCTGAATTTTTTCCTCAAGACTCATTGATGCTCCTGGTGACTGCTCACCATCCCGCATTGTAGTATCAAATATAAATATCTTATCTTTGTCGCTCATAACCGAAGTTTTTCAAAAGACTATAATACAATCTATAATAGAGATTGCAAAATAATTTTTATATTTAGACTACAATCTTGATCGATTTGGGTTTTTATTAAAAATTAACTCTTATCACTATCTATTAATTTCTTTTTACCAATCCAAGGCATCATTGCTCTAAGTTCAGCGCCCACTTTTTCAATTGGATGACCTGCAAGATCTTTTCTCATCTTTAAGAAATTTTTTTGACCACCTTCGCATTCTTTCATCCAGTCTTTAGTAAATTTACCAGATTGAATATCAGCTAGCACTTCTTTCATTCTTTTCTTGCTTTCACTATCAACCACTCTTTTACCAGATACATACTCACCATATTCTGCGGTATTAGAGATAGAGTAATTCATATTGGCAATTCCACCTTCATAAATTAAATCAACAATTAATTTAACTTCATGTAAGCATTCGAAGTAAGCCATTTCAGGTTCGTAACCTGCTTCTGTTAATGTTTCAAAGCCATTTTTAATTAATTCAACTATCCCACCACAAAGAACTGTTTGCTCTCCAAATAAATCTGTTTCACATTCGTCTTTAAAGGTAGTTTCAATAATACCAGATTTTCCACCACCGATTGCTGACGCGTAAGATAAAGCAAGATCTCTTGCTTTGCCTGTTCCATCTTGGTGAACAGCAAACAAGCACGGCACTCCACCACCTTTTTCAAATTCACTTCTAACTAAATGTCCAGGTCCTTTGGGCGCAACCATAAATACATCTAAATCTTTTCTAGCATCAATAAGCTTGTAATGAATATTTAATCCATGAGCGAAAGCTATACTTGTTCCAGCTTTAATTCTTTGCTCAATATGATTTTTATAAATTGATGCTTGTAATTCATCTGGTGTAAGTATCATTGCAACTTCTGCCCATTCAGCAGCATCGGATAAACTCATTACTTTTAAACCTTTAGACTCAGCTTTTGCTTTACTTGCTGAACCATCTCTAAGAGCAACCACCACTTCTTTAGCTCCACTATCCTTCAAATTTAACGCATGTGCGTGGCCCTGACTCCCATAACCAAAAATTGCTATTTTTTTGCTCTTAATTAAATCTACGTTTGCATCTTTTTCATAAAACATTTTCATTTTTTATCCTTTTGTAATTAATTAAATATTTCTGCACCTCTTGTCATTGCAACCGCTCCAGTTCTTGAGGTACTGACAAGACCAAGTGGTTTTAAATTTTTTGTCACACTGTCTATCTCTCTTCGTAATGCTGTTATCTGTATTACAGCAGATTTTTTTGTTTCATCTAGTATAACTGGATTATATTTTTTACAAGCATTTAAAGCTTTTTTAATTTTTCCCTGATTTCCTGCAATTTTTAACAGTGCCATTTCTTTGAATATTACTTTTTTGTCTTCTTTTTTAAAATTTGCAACCTTATGGACTGGTACTAATTTTTTTAATTGCAGTGTGATTTGCTCAATTACTTGTGGTGTTCCTGTTGTAACAATTGTCACTCTTGAAAGATTTTTTTTATGATCAACTTCAGCAACTGCTAGTGATTCAATATTGTAACCTCTTCCTGAAAAGAGACCAACTACTCTAGCTAACACACCGGCTTCATTGTCTACCCAAATAACAAAAATATGAGTATCTAATTTACCTAATTTACTTGGTGTACTATATGCAGATTTAGATTTTACCATTTTAAACTAGAGCCTTCCCTTTTCCTGTTATTTTATTTTCTTCTTGATCCTTTGGGCCTAATAACATTTGATTATGTGGTTTCCCTGATGGAATCATTGGAAAGCAGTTTTCATCTTGGTCAACATGACAATCAAAAATTACTGGTTTGTCTATATTGATCATTTCTTCAATTTTTCCATCTAACTCATTTGGTGATTTTGCTCTAATCCCTACACATCCATAAGCTTCTGCTAATTTAACAAAATCTGGTAATGCTTCAGAATAACTCTCAGAATAGTTTTTTTCATGGAGTAATTCCTGCCACTGCCTAACCATTCCCATATATTGATTATTTAAAATAAATATCTTAATTGGTAAATTGTATTGAATTGCAGTAGAAATTTCTTGCATAGTCATTAAAATTGAAGCTTCTCCAGCAATATCAATTACTAATTTTTTAGGATGTGCTACTTGCACACCAACAGCAGCTGGCAAACCATAGCCCATGGTACCAAGACCTCCAGAGGTCATCCATCTATTTGGTTTGTTAAACTTATAGTGCTGAGCAGCCCACATTTGATGTTGTCCTACCTCGGTTGTTATGTACGTATCCTGATCCTTGGTTAACTCATAAAGTCTTTGTACTGCATGCTGTGGTTTAATAATTGTATTACTATTAATAAAATTTAAAGATTGTTTAGTTCTCCATTTTTGTATTTGTTGCCACCATTTAGAAATTTTTTGTTTATTTGATTTTTCTATATTCAAATTTTTCTTTTTTAAAGTTTTAGAAGTTGCACTAATTACTTCAGCAACATCACCTACAATCGACAAATCAACTTTTATAATTTTATTAATAGATGAAGGATCAATATCAATATGAACTTTTTTTGATTTTGGAGAAAACTCATCAATTTTACCTGTAATCCGATCATCAAATCTTGCACCAATATTAATTAGTAAATCACAATCATGCATTGCATTATTTGCTTCATATGTTCCGTGCATTCCTAGCATTCCTAAAAATTGATTATCATCTCCTGGATAAGCTCCCAACCCTTGAAGCGTTGAGGTGATTGGAAAGCCAGTTAAAGAAACCAACTCTCTTAATAGCTCACTAGCTTTTGGGCCAGAATTAATTACTCCACCTCCAGTATAAAAAACTGGTTTAGAGGCTTTGCTCATTAAGTCAATTAATTGATCTATTTCTTTTTGATTAAACTTATTTTGTACTTTTCCATTTAATTTTTTTTCTTTTTTTGGTTTAAAATATTTTGCTTTCGCAAACTGAACGTCTTTTGGGATATCAACTAATACTGGTCCAGGTCTCCCTGTTGTTGCAACCTCAAAAGCTTCATGCATTATTCTTGGAAGATCATTTATGTCTTTGACTAGCCAATTATGTTTTGTGCATGGTCTAGTAATTCCAGTTGTGTCGCATTCTTGAAAAGCATCTGTTCCAATTAAGTGAGTTGGAACTTGTCCTGAAATACAAACTAAAGGTACTGAATCCATATAGGCATCTGTTAATGCTGTAACAACATTTGTTGCGCCTGGACCTGAGGTAACCAATACAACGCCTGGTTTGCCAGATGATCTCGCATAACCTTCTGCTGCATGACCCGCTCCTTGTTCATGTCTAACTAAAATATGTTTTATTGATGGGTGATTTTTTAATTCATCATATATTGGAAGTACTGCTCCACCTGGGTAGCCAAAAATAAATTCTACTTTTTGGTCCTCTAGACTTTTGAATACAATTTCTGCTCCTGAATATAATTTACCCATTTGGACAATCTATCGGACTTTGTATTAATTGGTCAAGTTTAAGACGTTATTTATTTATTTTTTTTATCCAGCTGGAAATTTCATTCGGGTCAATTTTATTCCAAGAAGACATCCTGCTTCTTGCCCAGGTGGCTTGTCTTTTGGCGTATTGTCTGGTTCTTGTGGATATTAACTCCCTAACCACATCTAGAGTCATTTGATTTTTTAGGTATTGTTTCAATTCACTAACTCCTATTACCTTATTGACGCTGCTGTTTTTTTTTATTTTTAAGGCACTAAATCTTTTAACCTCGCTTATGGCGCCCTTCTCAAGCATATTTAATGTTCTAAGTGATATTCTTTTAATTAATTCCGACCTATTAAAATCAATATATAACTTTAAAAATTCATTTTCATTAAATGATGACTTAGTTTTATCTAGCCAATCATACATTGAAACTTTTGTATAAAACTTGATCTCAAAAGCTCTTATTGATCTTTGTGTATCATTTGAATCAAATTTACCTTTAATTTTTTTATCTAATCTTAAAAGTCTTTTATAAAAATTTTTTTGTCCCTCTTCTTTTTGCATTAATCTAACTTTATTTCTTAGTTTGATAGGGATATTCGGAATTTTAACTAATCCATTAATTATAGATTGAAAATACAGTCCAGTTCCACCAACTAAGATAGGAATTTTTTTTCTTTTCTTTATTTCTTTTATCTTTTTTAATGTAAGTCTTAACCATTGACCAGTAGAGAAAGTTTTACTTACATCAACCACTCCATATAAATGATGTTTAATATTTTTTTGTTCATTTTTACTGGGTCTAGCAGTTAAAATTTTTAATTGCTTGTAAACTTGCATGCTATCTGCATTAACAATCTCTCCATTAATTTTTTTAGCAATTTTAACAGCAAAACTAGATTTTCCTGAAGCAGTGGGACCTGAAATTAAAATAATCTTGGACTGAATGTCCATTTTTAATCTAACTTAACACCAATATATCTTCTTTGGTTTTGATTGTTGTATATAACTATAAGAATTGTTTTTTCAGATGATTTTAAAGCTGACTCAACTACATTTTCTAAATCTTTTATTGATTTAATTCTTTTTTTTTGAACTTCAACTATTATATCATTGATCTTAAGATTATTAATCGGACTATTAGTTTTAATTTTTGTTATTACCAGCCCAGTTGTTTGGTTGGGAAGTTTTCTTTCTTTAATATCTTTTTTAGTTAATTCTCTAACCTCTATTTTTAAAGATTTAATTTCAGTAAATTTTGGTTCTTTTATGGTCTCTGTTTTTTTATCCTTAACCTTAAAATCTTCTGATGTTTCTAATCTACCTAATTTTATTTTTTTAATGATTTCTTTTTTATTTCTCCATACTTTTACATCTACAGTACTGCCGACTTCAGTTTGAGCCACAATTTTTGGTAACTCTTTCATTTCTTTAATTTTAGATCCATTAAATTCTATTATTATATCTCCAGCTCTGATTCCACCTTTGGCTGAAGGACTATTGTCTGCAACACTTGCTACCAACGCCCCTCTTGGTTCTCCTAGTTTTTCAACATCAGCAATTTCTTTTGTAACCACCTGGATTCTAACTCCAAGCCAGCCTCTTTTAGTTTCACCAAATTCTATTAATTGTTTCACAACTTTTTTGGCGCTATTTGATGGAATTGAAAAACCAATTCCAATAGATCCTGACTGACCTAAGATTGCTGTATTTATTCCAATAACATCTCCGTTCATATCAAATAGAGGTCCTCCAGAATTTCCTGAGTTAATTGAAGCATCAGTTTGGATGTAGTCTTCATATCTAGATAAGCCTATTGATCTATTTCTTGCTGAAATGATTCCCGCTGTAACTGTTCCACCTAGGCCAAATGGATTTCCGATTGCAATAACCCAGTCACCAATTCTTGCTTTATCAGAATTTCCAAACTTAACAGGGGAAAATTTATCTTTTGAATCAATTTGCAACACAGCGATATCTGAAAGTGGATCTTTACCAATAACTTTTGCTTTATATTCTTTTTCTCCATTAACTGTGACTACTATATCCTCCGCATCTTGAATGACGTGGTTGTTAGTAATTACAATACCTTTCTCATCAATTATAAATCCTGACCCTAGAGCGTAGGATTTTCTTTTTTCAGGTGTTCCAAACTCTTTGAACATATCTTCAAATGGTGATCCTGGTGGAAATTTAAATCCTGGAAATGGATTACTGTTTGTAATTACAGTCGTAGTGGTTGAAATATTTACAACAGAAGGCATTAATCTTTCAGCTAGGTCAGCAAAAGAAGTTGGTGCATCTTTTCCACAAACCTGACTTGTAAAATTAATTAGAATTAATGTTATTAATAATTTTTTAAATTTATTCATTTTAATTTTTAATGTACCAAACAATAATAAATCCTATAACGGCAAATATCAATCCACCTGTTCTTAACTGACTATTAGTCACATCATTTAATTTTAGTAACATATTTTTCATTTTTGATGGGAATAACGCATATAAAATCCCTTCAATAAAAAGAAAAAGACCAAAAGCTATAATTAGCTCCTTCATAATATTTAGGATTTATTTTTTAGGTTTGATATTTCCAAAAAATTTAAAGAACTCACTGTCAGGTGACAAGATTACAGAGGTGTCTCCACCTATCAATGCTGTTTCATATGCCTGCATTGCTCTGTAGAAAGCAAAAAATTCTGGATCTCTACCAAATGCTTCTGCAAAAATTTTATTTCTCTCTCCATCACCCTCACCTTTCATAATCTCTGAATCTTTATTTGCGTTAGCTAATAATACTGAAACATCTTTGTCAGCTGTTGATGTTATAGTTACTGCCATTTCAGCTCCTCTTGCTCTAAATTCTTTAGCTTCTTTTTCTCTTTCAGTCTGCATTCTTCTATAAATAGCTTCACTATTTGCTTCAGGCAAATCTGCTCTTTTAATTCTTACATCTACTATCTTGATGCCAAAATTTTCAGCTTCATTATTAACACCTTCTTGAATTAAAGACATTTGTTTGCTTCTATCTTTTGAAAGCAATGTTTGTAATTCCTGTTGACCCAAAACATTTCTAAGTCTTGAATTTATAATTGTTGCCAATCTTGATCTTGCAACTCTTTCATTTCCAACGGAAATGTAAAATTTTAAAGGATCTACTATTTGAAATCTTGCAAACGCATCAACTATTAATCTTTTTTGGTCAGATGCAATTACTTCTATTGGCGGTGTATCAAGGTTTAAAATTCTCTTATCTAAAAAAACAACATTTTGTATAAATGGAATCTTAAAATTTAAACCTGGTTTTAATATAATTTTTTTAGGATCACCAAATTGTAATACAATTGCTTGATTAACCTCTTTAACTACAAATACTGAGAAGAAAGTTAATGCTATTATTGCAATAATAATTGGTAATAAAATTTTTTGCACTTTCATTAATTGCTCACTTTCTTTTTACCTAATTCTGGTAGAGGTAAATATGGTACTACACCTGAACCTGCATTTTTTTCAATAATTACTTTATCAATGTCAGCTAACACTTTTTCCATAGTTTCCAGGTACATTCTTCCTCGAGTAACCTCTTTAGCTTTTGCATATTCAGTATAAATAGAAACAAATCTACTAGCTTCACCTTCTGCTGCTGCAACAACTTTTTGTTTGTAAGCTTCAGCTGCTTGCATAATTTTTGCAGCTTCCCCTCTTGCTCTTGGAATTACATCGTTAGCATAAGCTTCTGCTTCATTTTTTGATCTTTCCATATCTGCTCTTGCTGCTTGCACGTCTCTAAATGCGTCAATCACTTGATCTGGTGGATCAGCTTTTTGAGTTTGAACTTGTGTAACTTGAATTCCACTATTGTATTCATCTAAAATTGATTGAATAATTTCTTGTGTTTCACTTTCAATTTTTGCTCTTCCTTCTGTCAAAATTTGTTGAATTCTACTTTTTGCAATAACTTCTCTCATTGCTGTTTCTGCAGCAGCTTTTACTGTTCCCTCTGGATCTTGAATTTGAAATAAAAACTTGCCCGCATCTTTAATTACCCAAAATACTGAAAAGTCTATATTAACTATATTTTCATCACCTGTTAACATTAAGCTTTCTTGTGGGACATCAGCAACTCCTCCACCTTGAGAAAAGCCACTATCTCTCTCTGATCTAAACCCAATATCCATTCTGTTTACTTTTGTAACCTTTGGTGTTTGAACAGACTCTACTGGAAACGGGATATGATAATTTAATCCTGGTTGAGTAGTTTTTATAAATTTACCAAATCTAAGTACAACGCCTTGTTCATCAGGCAGTACTCTATACAATCCACTTGCTAGCCATATGGCTGCTATAATAATTAAAACTAAACCAATTGGTTTTCCTCCTGATGAACTTCCACCAGGTAAAAATTTATTTATTTTACTTTGAATATCTCTAATTAATGCTTCTATGTCAGGTGGTCTCGGTCCATTCCCTGAACCATTGCCATTTCCTCCTGGAGGTGTTCCCCATGGACTTCCTCCTCTTCCTTTAAAATCATCTGACATACGACAATGTATATAATGTCTTTACAGAGAAAAACAAGTTAAGATCTAATTATGCCAAAAGAAAAGCCTGAACTTAGTGACGCAATGCGAAAAAAAATGAGTGGAAAGCCACCAGAAAAAAACCCAATTAAAGGAACAAAATTTACTATAGCAGTTTCAAGCGCAAAAGGTGGGGTTGGAAAATCTACATTTGCAACAAACCTTGCTTTAGCATTAAAGAATATTGGTTGCAAAGTTGGGCTACTTGACGCTGATATTTATGGCCCTTCAGTTCCTAAGATGTTTGATATTAATGAAAAACCTCAAAGCGATGGTCAAAATTTAACTCCAATTATCAAATACGATATTCAGTGTATGTCTATTGGATTCCTTGCTGACCAACAAACACCAATGATATGGCGAGGCCCAATGGTAACAAGTGCAATAAAAACTTTTACTCAAAAAGTAGCATGGAAAGATTTAGATTTTATAATAGTTGATATGCCTCCTGGTACTGGAGACACTCAACTGACTTTTGCAACTGAGATAAAAATGGATGGAGCAATAATAGTATCTACTCCTCAAGAAGTTGCTCTATTAGATGTTAAAAGAGGAATTAAGATGTTTGATAAACTTGGGGTTAAAATTTTAGGTTTAGTAGATAATATGAGTTATTTCATAGGAGATGATGGAAAAAAATATAAAATATTTGGTGAAGGAGGAGTTAAAAAAACTGCAGAAGAATTTGGTAAAGAATTTTTAGGAGAAATCCCAATAAACCCAAAAGTTGGAAAGTGTGGAGATGAAGGAAAACCAATTGTTGAAGCTGACCCTGAGCATGAAATTTCTAAAATATATCTAGATTTTGCAAAAAAAATTAAACTAGCTTTTATTTAACATTAGACCATGAAAATTAATTATCGTCCAGAGATTGATGGTTTACGATCTATAGCAGTTATAGCAGTAATTATATATCACGCACAAATAGTTGTTTTTGGTGATCAACTTTTCAAAGGTGGTTTTATTGGAGTTGATATTTTTTTTGTCATATCTGGATATTTAATTACATCTATAATTTTAGTAGAATTAAATAATACAGGAACATTTTCGTTTAAAAACTTTTATGAAAGAAGAATAAGAAGACTTCTACCTGCATTATTACTTGTGATGTTAGTTTCATTTCCATTTGCATGGAATTATTTATCACCAGTAGGCTTTATTGATTATGCAAAATCAATTTTGTCTTCTTTATTTTTTAGTTCAAATATTTATTTTTATATAACTGGAATAGAATATGATGGAGTGGGAGGAATTTTTAAACCTTATCTTCATACTTGGTCATTATCAGTTGAAGAGCAATACTATATTATTTTTCCAGTAATACTTCTTCTATCTTTTAGGTTTTTTAAATCCCATATAATAAAAATACTTTTTATAATTTTTATAGCAAGTATTGTCATTGCTCAGTTGAGTTCAAAAGAATATCCATCATTAAATTTTTACTTTATTCATTCTAGAATGTGGGAATTAATGGCTGGCTCTATACTTGCATTTTTTGAAATAAAAAAAGGCTGCAGATCAAATATTTTTGCTTTAAATAAATACTTACCTTCATTTGGATTGTTTCTGATTTTTTACTCTATTCATTTTTTTAATGGTCAGATGCCTCATCCTTCATTATATACGATTTTACCAGTTGCTGGCGTTTGCATGATAATATGGTTTTCAGGTCAAAATGACTTAGTAACTAAAATTTTATCCACTAAAATATTTGTTGGTGTCGGTTTAATATCTTATTCTCTCTACATATGGCATTACCCAATTTTTGCTTTCTCTAGAGTAGCTGACTTTACACAGGGAGACTTAAGTAAAAAAATTTTTATAGCTGTATTATTATTATTATTATCTACCTTAAGTTTTAAATTTGTCGAAAAACCTTTTAGAAATAAAAAATTTAAATTTAACAAGATAATCTATATTTTATTATCATCTGCTTTTATAGTTTCACTATTTTCCTTAATAATCATTCAAAAAAGTGGATTTAACTATGCTATTCCAAAAAATCTTAATTTAGAAAATTATGACTTTAGAGCAAAACATCCAGATGAATATATGAGGTGTCATAAAAATTTTAAAATTAACGATAAATTCTGTAAATTTGGGAGTTACATTAAAGATGTATACCTAGTTGGTGATAGCCAATTAATAACAATAATGCATGATTTAAAAGAAAAGTTAAACAATAAAAAGTTTAACTTAACCACCATGACAAGACCAGGACAGTTTTTAGTATTTAAAAATTTTGAAAATAAAAAAGGGAAAAAATATCAAAATTATCGATTAAACCATTTAAAAAAAATTGAAAATTCAATAATAATTTTAGGGGGCAAGTATTCGCTTTACAATGAGTATACTAAAAAATCTATAGGTGAAG
>CAJQTA010000003.1 GCA_905618895.1 uncultured Candidatus Pelagibacter sp. | reverse complement strand
CTATAAATTTTTAAAGAATTTTAAACCCCCAGTTTCCAGCAAGGTTTATTCTGGAAAAGGGGAATTAGTGAATGATTTTTCTACAGAAAAAAGAATCTTTATCCCATACAAAGCCATTCCCAAAAAAGTAATTAATGCTTTTCTATCTGCGGAAGATAAAAATTTTTATTCACACCCAGGAGTTGACGCCAAAGGAGTTTTGAGAGCCATAATTAATAATATTTCAAATATAATTGCATCAAGAAGATTAGAAGGCGCATCCACCATAACACAACAAGTTGCGAAAAACTTTCTATTAACTAACGAGGTTAGTTTAAATAGAAAATTGAAGGAAGCAATTTTAGCATTTAGAATTGAAAGGGCCCTTTCAAAAGAAAGAATATTAGAACTGTATCTTAATCAAATTTATTTAGGCGAAGGCAGCTATGGTGTTGCTTCAGCTAGCTTAGCTTATTTTGATAAGCCTATTAATGAGTTAGATTATGGAGAAGCGGCTCTTTTAGCTGCATTACCCAAAGCTCCTAGCAGATATAATCCTTATAAAAATATTGAACTAGCTAAATTTAGAAGAGATCTTGTTTTACAAAACCTTTTAGAAAATAATTATATTGATAAGAAATATTATGAAAAAAATATAAATAAGAAAATTAATCTAAAAAAAAGAAAAAAGATATATTTAGAAGACACACAATATTATGCTGAAGATGTAAGAAAAGATATAGTTGATAAGTTTGGATTTGATAGAGTCTATAAACAAGGATTAAATATTAAAACGCCTATAGATCTAAAACTACAAAAAATTGCAACAAAAGCCTTAAGAGATGGTTTAATAGATTATGATAAAAGAAAAGGATGGAGGGGCCCCATATTAAATAAAAAGTTTTCTAAAAATTGGAAAAAAGGTTTAGAACAAATTAAATTAGAAAAATCAATTAACTGGAAATTAGCAATAATAAAAAAGATAAAAAAATTTTCTGTAGAAATTGAAACAGAGGACTTTTTAAATGGTTTTATCAAATATGAAAATATATCTTGGACAAAAAAAGAAATTGATGATTTGTTTAAAGTTGGTGATATTATATATGTAGAGAGTATTAATGATAAAGATTATGCTTTAAGACAATTACCAAAAGTAAATGGAGGAATAGTAGTTATGGACCCATTTACTGGAAGAGTTCTAGCTTTAAGTGGGGGTTTTAGTTTTAAAAAAAGTGAATTCAATAGAGCCACACAAGCTTCAAGACAACCAGGTTCAGCTTTCAAACCATTTATTTATGCCTTAGCTTTAGAGAATGGTTATACACCATCAACATTAATTTTAGATGCTCCATTAGTTTTAGAACAGGGTTTTGATTTAAAAATGTGGAAACCAGAAAATTATGGAAAGAAATTTTATGGACCATCAACATTAAGAATGGGTTTGGAAAAATCTAGAAATTTAATGACAGTAAGAATAGCGCAAGATCTTGGATTAAAAAAAATAGTTAATTTTTCAAAACAATTAGGCATATATGATAACCCAAGTGAACTTCTGTCTATATCTTTAGGATCTGCAGAAACCACATTATTAAAATTAACCTCAGCTTATTGTTCTTTTGTTAATGGGGGTAAATTGATAAAGCCAATAATGATAGATAGAATTCAAGATAGTGCTGGAAATACAATCTTCAACAATGAAAAAAGAAAATGTTCCAACTGTAAACAGATATCATCATTTAGTGATCACTATCCAAAAATAGAGGATCAGTTTCCACAAATATTTTCATCAGAGACTGCATATCAAATGATTTCAATACTAGAGGGTGTAGTTCAAAGAGGAACTGGTAAAAAACTAAAAAACCTGAAACTAGATATTGCTGGAAAAACAGGAACAACAAACGGGAACACAGATGCTTGGTTTATTGGCTTTACATCAAAACTTGTCATAGGTGTGTATGTTGGTTCGGATAGTCCAAAACCTTTAGGACGTTATGAAACTGGTGCAAAAACAGCGTTACCAATATTTAAAACATTCGTAAAAAACGCAATTAGGAAAGAT
>CAJQTA010000002.1 GCA_905618895.1 uncultured Candidatus Pelagibacter sp. | reverse complement strand
ATTGTCTCTATAATTCTCTTTATATAATTTTGGTGCTAAAATTTTATTTTCAATTAATAAATTATTTATAGCACTATAAATTAGTAGATTTTTTGCTTTTTCTTTTTTTGAGTAAACTATAATTGAATTAATATTATCGTGTTTTTTTCTATAAAATGATCTAGACGAGGCATCACCTTTTATTTTTTTTAATTTTGATTTATCTAATATCACTTAACTTCTCACTATTTAAACCCATAATATATAAAAACCTTTTATTAAAATCTTCCCCATATTCAAAAAACAAATCAATTTTATTTTCAACCTTTGTTTCAATTTTTTCAGGCCATTCAACCAATGTCAGTAATTCTTTCTCATTTTCAAATAGTCCAATATTTTTTATCTCGGCACTATTATTTAATCTATATAAATCATAATGTTGAATTATAAAACTGCCCACATTGTATTCATTTACTAAATTAAATGTTGGGCTTGTAACTTCTGTTAAATTTAAATGATTTTTTTTTTGAAAATTATTAATTAAATGTTTTATAAATGTTGTTTTTCCAACTCCTATTTCTCCATGAAAAAAAATTATATCTCCCTTTTTTAATATTTGAGAAAATTTTTTAGCTAATTCAGCTGTCTTAACTTCTAAAGAAATATCTATTTTGTCACTATTAGTAGCGATAAGCATTTGGTTTAAATGGACCTTCAGTATCAACACTTATGTATTCTGCTTGATCTTTTGAAAGTTTTGTAAGTTTCGCACCAACTTTTTTTAAATGTAGCATTGCAACTTTTTCATCTAAACTTTTTGGTAGTACATAAACTTTATTTTCATAATTTTTACTATTATGCCAAAGTTCTATTTGTGCCATTACTTGATTTGTAAATGATGCACTCATTACAAAACTTGGGTGTCCAGTTGCACATCCTAAATTTACCAGTCTACCTTTCGCTAAAAGAATAATTCTCTTTCCATCAACTAATTCTATTTCATCAACTTCTGGCTTAACCTCTGTCCACTTATAATTTTTTAAGGCATCTACTTGAATCTCATTATCAAAGTGACCAATATTACATAGTATTGCCCTATCTTTCATATTTCTCATATGATCTGCAGTAACAATATCTATATTGCCAGTTGCTGTTACAACTATATCAGCTTTATTAATTGCTTCATCCATCAATACTACCTCGTAGCCTTCCATAGCTGCTTGTAGTGCACAAATAGGGTCCGCTTCTGTCACCATAACTCTTGCTCCACTTTGTCTTAATGATGCAGCGCTACCTTTTCCAACATCACCAAAACCTGCAACAATTGCAACCTTACCTGACATCATAACATCTGTGGCTCTTCTTATTCCATCAACTAAACTTTCTCGACAACCATATAAATTGTCAAATTTTGATTTTGTGACTGAGTCATTTACATTAATTGCTGGGATCATTAAAGATCCATCTTTTTCCATCTTATTTAACGCTTTAATTCCTGTTGTTGTTTCTTCTGAAACTCCCTTAATATTTTTTAATAAATCTTTATGATCGTTATGCATGATGGCTGTTAAATCTCCACCATCATCTAATAACATGTTTGCTTTCCAATCTTTTTTTCCTTCGATTGTTTGTTTTATACACCATACAGCTTCTTCTTCAGTTTCACCTTTCCAAGCAAAAACTGGAATGCCTGCTTTAGCAATTGCAGCTGCTGCATGATCTTGTGTTGAAAAAATATTACAAGAAGACCATCTAACTTCAGCTCCTAGATCTACTAGAGTTTCGATTAAGACTGCTGTTTGGATTGTCATGTGAAGACATCCTAAAATTTTTGCTCCTTTGAGGGGTGACTTACCTTGATACTCCTCTCTTAGTGCCATTAATCCAGGCATTTCACTTTCTGCTATAGAAATTTCTTTTCTTCCATATTCTGCTAGCGATATATCTTTAACTTTAAAATCGTTCATTGCTCGGTTTTATACAATAAAAAATTGATTAATCAACTTATGATTATAATTTAGGGAATACAATCTCTACATTTGCACCTTTTTTTGTAACGTTGTTTGAGGCATTAATAGTAGCACCATGCAAATCTACAAGGTTTTTTACAATATTTAATCCTAAACCAGAGTGTTCACCAAACTTATCGGGTCTATTACTATAAAATCTATTAAAAATTTTATCAGTATTTTTTTCCTTAAAGCCTTTTCCTTGGTCAACAACTCTTAAAGAGGTTTTTTTTTCTTTATCTTTAGAAATTTCAACTAAAATCTTTTGATTATCATCACTAAATGAAATTGAATTATCCAATAGATTGGCGATAATCTGCTCTATTCTGTTCTCTATTCCATTAATTGAATATTCTTCTAAATTATTAATATCTATAAGTTCTATTATAATTCCTCTTTTAGTTTCATAAATATTGTTAAAATCATCAACTACAGATTTTGCAATTGATTTCAAATTAATTTTTTTCATTTTTTCTTTGCTCAAAGCAACTTCATCTTTTAGCATTTGTGAATAATCTGTAATTAATCTTTCTATTCTTTGAACGTCATGATTGAGAATATTGATTAATTTTTTCCTTTGATCTGAATTCTCTGTTTCATTTAATATTTCTGAAGCACTTTTTAGTGATGTTAAAGGATTTCTAATTTCATGAACTAAATCAGTTGAAAAATTTTCTGCGTGAGAAATTCTTTTTTGGAGTTCATGAGTCATATCATCTAATGAGTTCGATAATGTTCCAAGCTCATCATTTCTACTTTTTAATTCATCTATATTTGTTTTTTTTTTGCTTTTTTCTTTAATTATTTTTGTATAGGTCACCAAGTTTTTTATAGGTTTGAGAAAATATCTATTTAAAACGAAAGAAAATATAAAAATCACTATTGCAACGAAAATTGCAGTTCTTAATATAAAAGTTTTTCTTTCACCGATTGCTGATTTAATATCATTTGCATTTTCAGAAATTGCTAAATATCCGATATTATTTCCATCTAATGTTACATTTTTTACAGTAGTTAATAAAAATTGATTATAGCCTTCTTGAGTAAATGTATAAGGTTTTCCAAAATCTTTTGACCAAGAATAATTGGTCAGAATATCTTTTAGAGAAACTGTTTTTTCTTTATTTATATTTTTTGTCTCAGCAATTTTTTTTGTTGTTTCATCATCTAAAATTTCTAACTGAACAATATCTAATCTTTTAGAAAAAGACCTAGGATCTAAATCTAATGTATCAGTATCTCCAACCAAATTAAGTTGATTATCAAATAAGATTACTCTATCTAAACTTTGGAATAAAAATCTAGTTGAAAATAAAAACTTTCTAACATCTTCTTCTTCAAACTTTATACCAAGCCTTGAAATATGATCTATTGTATTGTCAATTACTTGAATATGTTTAACTGTTTTTTTTAAAATTAGACTTGGTTTAACAGAACTCAAATATAAAATTGTTAAACCACCTATGATTAAAAAAATTATCAAATTTATGAATAAAAATTTTTTTAAAATAGATAAGCTTTTAATAAAATTGTTGAACATTAACCAACGTTCCATCTATATCCACTACCATATCTAGTTTCAATTGCTGAAAAATCTGGGTCAATTTTCTTAAATTTTTTTCTTATTCTTTTGACGTGGCTATCAATTGTTCTATCTTCAATATCTGTGTCTTCTCTATATGCAATGTCCATTAATTGAGCTCTTTCTTTAATTATTCCAGGTCTTTTAGCCAGCTCTTTTACTATTAAAAACTCTGTAGTTGTAAGCTTGTCTGGTAGTTGTTTCCCATCCCACTCACATTCTAATTGTGAAGGATCAAGCTTAAGCTTTCCATGTAAAATTATATTTTTAGTATCATCGAAGTTTTGATTAATATCTTTTTTTCTTAATTGAATTCTAATTCTTTCAATTAAAACTTTTATTGAAAATCCTCCAGATTTTTTTACAAAATCATCTGCACCTAACTTTAAACCTAATAATTCATCTATCTCTTCATCCTTGGAGGTTAAAAAAGATTACAGGTAAAGATGTTTTTTTTCTTAGTTTTTTTAGAAGTTCTTCACCATCCATTTTGGGCATTTTGATATCTATTACCGCCAAGTCTGGTGGTGATCTTGTAAGGCCATTCAATGCACTCTCACCATCTATGTATGTTTGAACTTTAAATCCTTCTTTTTCTAATGCAATACTTATGCTAGTAAGAATATTTCTATCGTCATCTATTAGTGCAATTGTTTGTGTGTGCATATTGTACTTTAAAAGTACTAAATTGTTCTAATTTGGGCAATCCTATTTGTTAATGAAGAATGCCCCAATTGTCACCAGTATTCACGTCAACTGTTAGTGGTATTGAAAATGAGTGTAAATCACTCTCTGTAACACTTGTCATTTCATCTTTTATTATTTTTGTCATGCTTCTGACGTCTTTTTCAGGAACTTCAAATATTAACTCATCATGTATTTGAAGTAAAATTTTCGCTTTATTACCTTTTAAGCCTTTAAGTTTTTTGTCCAATCTTATCATTGCAAGCCTCATTATCTCAGAAGCTGACCCTTGTATTGGAGCGTTTATTGCTGCTCTTTCTTGAAAATTTCTAACATTAAAGTTTTTATCATTAATTCCATTAAAGTGAGAGCGTCTCCCAAAAATATTATTAACATAACCACTTTTTCTGCAGAATTTAATTGTACTATCCATATAAAATTTTATTTCTGGAAACTTAAAAAAATAAGCATTTAAAAATGCTTCTGCTTCATGGTTTGAAACATTAATTTGTTTTGCAAGTCCATATTGGGAAATACCATAAATTATTCCAAAATTTATTGCTTTTGCTTTTCTTCGCATATTTTTATCAACTTTTTTTATGTCAATATCAAATACTTGGCTTGCAGTTAATGAATGAATATCTTCATTGTTTTTAAATGCTTTTTTTAACTCTTTAACATCTGCTAAATCTGCTAAAATTCTCATTTCAATTTGATTATAATCAGCTGAAACTAAAGTGAATCCTTTTTCGGCTGTAAATGCTTTTCTTATATCTTTGCCATCCTCTGATTTAATGGGAATATTTTGTAAATTTGGGTCACTAGAAGCAAGTCTTCCAGTTGTTGTGGCTGCTAATAGAAAAGAAGTATGTACTCGTTTTGTGGTTGGGTTAATATGCTGAGGTAAAGCATCTGAGTACGTATTTTTAAGCTTAGATACTTGTCGCCAATCTAAAATTAATTGGGGAAATTTATGTCCTTTAAATGCTAGATCCTCAAGCACACTTGCATTTGTTGCAAAACTTCCTTTTCTAGTTTTTTTAAGCACAGCAATTTTTAAATCATTATAAATAATTTCACCCAATTGCTTGGGTGAAGCAATATTAAATTCTTTTTTTGAAATTTTAAAAACTTCTTTTTCTAATTTTATAATTTTTTTCTCAAATTTTTCGGATAATATTTTTAAAAACTTATTGTCAATTTTTATTCCTTCGATTTCCATAAATGCTAATATCTTAATTAGGGGTTTTTCAAAAATTTCATAAATATTAGTTAATTTTTCTAATTTAAGATTTTTATTAAAAATTTTATATAATCTATAAGTGATGTCAGCATCCTCAGCTGCATATTCCATTGCTTTATCGAGTTCTACATCGCTAAAATTTATTTCTTTTTTTCCTGTACCAACAATTTCTTTAAATGAAATTGTTTTATGTTGTAGGTGAATCTCAGATAAGGTGTCCATGTTATGCCTATTTTTGCCAGCATCTAATACATAAGACATTAGCATTGTGTCCTCCATTGAGCTCATGTTAATCCCCTGTTTAAATAAAACGATAAAATCAAACTTAATATTTTGACCGATTTTTTTTATACTCTTGTCTTCTAAAAGTGGTTTTAATTTTTTAATTACAGCTTCTTTTTTTAAACATCCTTTAAACTTATGTCCTATTGGAATGTAGCAAGCTTTACCAGTCTTAGTGCTTAATGAGATTCCTACTAAATCTGCTTGATGTGCATCCAGTGAACTTGTTTCAGTGTCAATTGCTAGCTCACCAGCTTCTTCTGCTTCATTAATCCAGTCATCTATTTCTTTTTCATTAGTAATTAAATGGTAATTTTGTTTAGTTATCTCTTGTTGTTTTTGCTTGGGTGCTACCTCTATTGAAGCTTCGTTTAATTTTGGTTCTCCATATGCTGAAATAACCGAACTAAGAAGTCTATTAAATTCCATTTCTCTTAAAAATTTATATAGTTTTTCTTTATCAATTTCTTTTAATTGAAATTCTTCTATCTTTCTCTCAACTGGAGCATCTTTCATCAGCGTTACTAATTTTTTGCTAATAATTGCTTTATCTTTGTTTTCTATAAGAGTTTCTCTTCTTTTGTTTTGTTTTATTTCTTGTGCACTATCTAGCAGTTTTTCTAGAGTACCATATTTATTAATTAGTTCTGCTGCAGTCTTAACACCTATGCCTGGAACTCCAGGAACATTGTCACTACTGTCACCAGCCAATGATTGTACATCAATAACTTTTTCTGGACCTACTCCAAATTTTGTTACTATATCCTCTGGTGTTATAAATTTATTTTTCATTGGATCAAACAAGCGAACATCTTTTCTATATAATTGCATCAAGTCCTTATCTGAAGAAACTATTGTTACCTTGGCACCCTTCGCTAAAATTTGCTCAGCATATGTTGCTATTAAATCATCTGCTTCATAATTTGGGAGATCGACAGATGGTAAATTAAAAGCAACTACAGATTTTCTTATATATTCAAACTGTGGAGCCAAATCATCAGGAGCTTCAGATCTATTTGCTTTATAATCAGAATAAATTTCGTTTCTAAAAGTTTTTCTGGCAGCATCAAAGATTACTGCAAAGTGAGTTGGCTTTTGCAAGTTTTCATTAGACTTTGAATCTTCTAGTAATTTAAACAACATACTACAAAAACCACTAACCGCACCTACAGGTAGACCGTCACTTTTTCTAGTTAGTGGTGGTAATGCATAATAAGCTCTAAAGATATAACCAGAACCATCTATTAAATAAAAATGGTCTGTTTTTTTTATTTTATCCATTAATAATATTATCTTAATTATTTTAAATACTATAAATGTATTAACGCACATGAAGCAAAAAAATATACTTTCTGTTAAAAACTTAAAAAAAATTTATTCAAGTAAACAGGCTGGAGATAATCTTGCATTAAATGATTTAAACTTGGACGTGAAAGAAGGAGAAATTTTTGGTCTTCTTGGTCCTAATGGTGCTGGAAAAACAACATTTATAAATATTTTGGCTGGAACGGTGGTAAAAACAGCTGGACAAGTAAGTGTCTGGGGTTTTGACTTAGACAAGAACCCAAGACAAGTTAGAGCTTCGGTTGGAATAGTGCCTCAAGAAGTAAATCTTGATCCATTTTTTAGCCCAAGAAAATTATTAGAATTACAGGCTGGCCTCTATGGAATTAAAGAAAAAGATAGAATTACAGATACGATTCTAAAATTAGTATCTCTAGAAAAACAAGCTAATAGCTATGCTAGAAGTTTATCTGGTGGAATGAAGAGAAGATTGCTAATGGCTAAAGCTCTAGTTCATCAGCCACCAATAGTTATTTTGGACGAACCTACAGCTGGGGTTGATGTGGAGTTAAGACAAAATTTATGGAAAAATGTAAAATTACTCAATGAACTTGGTGTAACTATCATTCTAACAACTCATTATCTTGAGGAAGCTGAAGAAATGTGCGGAAGAATAGCTATTTTAAATAAAGGAAATATTGTTGCTCTAGACAGTACTAAGAATTTATTAGATAGAATTCAAACCAAAAAAGTAACCTTTAAAACTGACATAAAGATTAATATTAATGATGATGATCTAGAATCTTTAAAAATAGTTTCACATTTAGATAATGAGGTTTGTGTTTCTTATGAAAAAAGTAAAATTAATATGGAAGAATTAATTAATTTAATTAAGAAAAATAACGTAAAAATTATAGATATTTCAACTGATGATGGTGATTTAGAGGATGTTTTTTTAAGACTAATAAAAAACTAGATTATCACATTAATAAATAGTAATTTGTAGATATGGATCTATTAAAAACTAATTCAATTCAAAAAGTATTAAAAACATTTATTCTAATTTTTATAGGAACAATGGCTTTAACTATTTCAGCTAAATTAAAAATACCATTTTATCCTGTGCCTATGACAATGCAAACTTTTGTAGTTCTTTTTTTGGGAATTACTTTTGGATATAAAATTGGACTAGCATCTGTAGCAGTTTATCTTCTAGAAGGTATTCTGGGAATGCCTGTATTTTCTAACTCACCAGAAAAAGGTGTTGGGATAGTTTATTTTACTGGTCCGACAATGGGATACTTAATTGGATTTTTATTTGCTTCTTTTTTTGCAGGCTATTTAAATTTTAATAAAAACATTTTTATAATTTTTGGAAAATTGATATTTTCTGTTTCAACAATATATTTATTTGGAGTTCTTTGGCTTGGAACTTTAATTGGATGGGATAAGCCAATACTAGAATTGGGCGTTACTCCTTTTTTATTGGCTGAATTATTTAAAATTTGTTTATTAACTATATTAGCTAAAAAAATTATTAAATTTAGAAAATTTATTTAGGCGATCTTTTAGATAGAATTCTTTGCAAGGTTCTTCTATGCATTTTAAGACGTCTTGCTGTTTCAGAAACGTTTCTTTTACATAGTTCAAAAACTCGATGAATATGTTCCCACTTTACTCTATCAGCTGACATTGGATTTTCTGGAGGCTGCGCTTTTTTATCACGATCTGCGAACAGTGCTTTTTCAACATCATCTGCGTCAGCTGGTTTAGCAAGATAATCAATTGCACCCTCTTTGATTGCTGCTACAGCTGTTGGTATATTTCCATATCCAGTTAACATAATAATTCTGCTTGTAGGGTTGGAGCTCTGTATTTGTTTTACAACTTCTAGACCATTACCATCGTTTAACCTCAAGTCTACTACTGCAAAGGCAGGTTTTTTCTCCTTAGCTGACTCAATACCTTTTTCTACACCTTCAGCTTGAATAACTTCAAAGCCTTTTTTTTCCATTGCTCTAGCAAGTCTTTCTCTAAAAGGATTGTCATCATCCACAATTAATAAGGATTTATTATCAAAATCACTTATTTTTTTTAATAAAGTAACGTCAGGCATACTGATTATATGGTGGTTAAATAGTTAAATTCAATAGTGAATTTTTTGCTTTACATTAATTAACTAAAGGCTTAATTGGTCAGAAATATAAAGTTTTTAGTATTTCTAAAATACTTTTTTTATTAAATTTTTTTTGGGGGCATATGCAATGCAAAAATTTAAAACAGTTGATGAGCTTATAAATCGACTAAAACCAGAAAGACCCGTTTATTGTATTAGAAAAAACTCTATACATGCGGCTTCAAAATTATTTCAAAATAAGTTTCCTGGAAAAGTTCTTTATGCTGTAAAAACTAATCCTCATCCTGAAGTCTTAAAAACAATTGTAAAAAGTGGAATAAATAATTTTGATGTTGCTTCGATTAAAGAAATCGAAGATATAAGAAGAATAAGTCCTGATGCGAATTGTTCTTATATGCATACTGTTAAAAGTAGAGAAAGTATAAAGCAAGCTTACTTTAAATATAATATAAAAGCATTTTCATTAGATACTAAAGATGAGCTTATAAAAATTATTGAAAGTACTAATCACGCTAAAGACTTAGATTTATTTGTAAGGGTCTCGGTATCTAACGAGCATGCGGAAATTGATTTATCAAAAAAATTTGGAGCTTTAACGTCAGAAGCAATTGGATTGGTAAGATTGACCAAACAATATGCAAAAAAAATTGGTTTAAGTTTTCATGTTGGATCACAATGTATGCACCCAATTTCTTATGCAAAAGGAATAACTGAAATAAGCAATATAATAAAGAAAACAAAAATTATTCCAGATTATATAAATGTTGGTGGAGGTTTTCCTACAATTTATCCTGACTTAATTCCACAATCTTTAGATAATTATTTTAAGGAAATAAAAAAAAACTTACAAAACTTAAAATTAAATAAAATGCCAGAAATTATTTGTGAACCAGGTAGGGCAATAGTTGCAGAAAGTGGCTCAACAGTTGTAAGGGTTAACTTAAGAAAAAAACAAAAATTATATATTAATGATGGTACATATGGCACACTGTTTGATGCTGGAACACCTAATATAGTTTTTCCATCTCGTTTAATTAAAAATGGAAAAACGACCTCTAAGAAATTAACTGCTTTTAATTTTTATGGACCAACTTGTGACAGCATGGATTATATGAAAGGACCCTTTTTACTTCCAAACAATATTAAGGAAAATGATTATATCGAACTAGGACAGCTAGGTGCTTATGGTCTAACTTTTAGAACACAATTTAATGGTTTTTACTCAGATGAAATCTATGAGGTTGAAGATGACCCAATTATGACCATGTATGGTAAAGAAATTAATAAAGTTGTATTAGTAGCTTAATGTTAGATAAAAAAAGTCTAGGCCATAATAGCAAAAAAGACTTCTTAAAAAATCCAGTTGAACACATTGATATTACGTCTTTTGATTCTAGAAAAATAATTTCTTCAATGGAAAAAATGTCTTTTGTTTCAAGAGAAACAGCAAATGCGGCCAATATTTTTAATGAAATGATTCAAGATAAGGATTGCACAATTTTTTTAACACTTGCTGGGTCAACTTCTGCGGCAGGATGTATGAATATTTATAAAGATTTAGTTAAATATAATATGGTTGATGCAGTTATTGCAACAGGGGCTTCAATAGTTGATATGGATTTTTTTGAAGCTTTAGGCTTTAAACATTACCAAGGTTCACAGTTTCAAGATGATACTGAATTAAGAAAAAATTATATAGATAGGATTTACGATACATATATTGATGAAGAAGAATTACAGGAATGTGATCAAAAAATATGTGAAATAGCAGATACACTTGATCCAAGAAGTTATACATCAAGAGAATTTATTTATGAAATGGGAAAATATTTAAAGAAAAATTCTAAAAAAAAAGATTCTTTAATTGAAACAGCATATGACAATAATGTTCCCATTTTTTGTCCCGCATTTACAGACTCAAGTGCTGGTTTTGGATTGGTCACTCACCAAGAAAATAATCCTAAAAACCATATTACGATAGATTCTATCAGAGAACTTCGTGAATTAACTGAAATAAAGATTCAATCAAAAGGATCTGGCTTATTTATGATTGGTGGAGGAGTGCCAAAAAATTTTGTTCAAGATACTGTTATCTGTGCAGAACTTTTAGGAAAAGAGGTTGAGATGCATAAGTATGCAGTGCAAATTACAGTAGCAGATTCTAGGGATGGTGCTTGTAGTAGTTCTACATTAAAAGAAGCAAGCTCTTGGGGCAAAGTAGATATTGCAAAAGAACAAATGGTTTTTGCAGAAGCAACTAGTGTCCTTCCTTTGATTGCAAGTGATGCTTATCATAAGGGTGACTGGAAAAACAGAACGAGAAAAAACTTCTCAAAAATATTTAAATAAAATTGAAATATCTTTCTAATAAAAATGGGTTTCTAGGAATTGACAATGATGTTAATTTTAAAGAAAAAGTAGTAGTTGTTCCATTTGGTTTAGAAAAAACTGTAAGTTATGGTGGTGGCACTCGTAATGGCCCTAAAGAAATTATCAAAGCATCGCATCAGGTTGAATTATATGATGAAGAATTGCATTGCGAACCCTATAAAAAAATTGGAATTAAAACATTAAAACCATTTAAAATTGATAAAGATATTAAAAAAGCTCTTAAAAAAATGTCTGATATAAATGAAGAAATTTTAAATAAAAATCTTTTCCCTATTACATTTGGGGGAGAACACTCGATTACACCTGGGTGTATTGTTCCATTTGTTAAAAGAAATAAAAAAATATGTTTATTACACTTTGATGCACATGCAGATTTAAGGGAAAGTTATAATGGAGAAAAATTTTCACATGCATCAGCCATTAAAAGGTGTTTAGACCATAAAAATGTATCTGTAATTTCATTCGGTATAAGAAATATTTCAAAGAGTGAAATACCTTTTTTAAAGAAAAACTCATCTAGAATTAATATTTTTTGGGCAAAGGATAAATCTAAATGGGACTTAAAAAAATTTACAAAATTAATAAAAAATAAAACTGTTTATTTAACTTTTGATGTTGACGGATTAGATTCTAGTATTATGCCTGCAACAGGAACCCCCGAACCAGGCGGATTATTGTGGGATGAAACTTTAAATATTATAAGAATTGCTGCTAAAAATTCTAATATTGTTGGGGCTGATATAAATGAATTATCTCCCATTAAAGGATTTAATTCTTATAATTTTTTGGTAGCAAAATTAGCTTATAAAATTTTATCTTATAAATTTTTATATTAAGCTTTTGATGCTTTAAGCGAACCTAGTAATAATCTAAAGGGTATTAACATTAACAAGGCTACCAAAATTTTGACTGCCAAGTCTCCAAATGCTAAAGTAACCCAAGGTATTCCTGTTGCATAAAATGATATCGAAAAAAATATGAATGTATCAACCAAAGAACCAATGAATGATGATGTTAAAGGTGCTACAAACCATTTCTTTTTTCTCAATTGATCAAAAATTTGTACATCTAATAACTGAGCAACCATAAATGCTGTGCCTGACCCTACTGCTATTCTTACTGAAATTAAATCAGCAAAATTTGTTGAAAAGAAAAGTGTAAAAGTAATGCCAATTACAAAACCTATATATACAATTTTTCTCGCAATTACTTTACCGTAGGATCTATTAGCTAAATCAGTAATTAAAAATGCAATCGGATAACTAAACGCACCATAAGTTAATATCTCTTCAAATTTATAATATTTGATTGGAAATTGAACTAAATAATTTGACGATAAAACAACTACACCCATTAAGAATGAAAGACTTAAAAACAATCTATTCATTATGCTGTTTTTGTTACAGCAGCTTTTTTAAATGGAGATTTAATTAGTATAGCTTTTTTCATCTTTTTTAATCTTTGGGAAAGATTTTTACTTTTTGCTGTTTTCAAAAAAAGATCAAAAGTACCCTTTTTGTCAACAGATCTTACTGCAGCATTTGATACATTAATTTTTAAACTTCTTTTTAAAAGTTCACTTGTAAATTTTACTTTTTTTAGGTTTGGCAAAAATCTTCTTTTGGTTTTATTGTTAGCATGACTAACATTGTGGCCTTTCATGGGAATTTTCCCGGATAATTCACATTTTTTTGACATAATATTTAGTGTTTATATAGGATGTGATATTGAGCTCGTCAAGTTTATAAAGATCAATTAGTTATGTTTCTTACCTATTATTTCTCTGAAATTCGCAACACCATCATTTATTAATAATTCTTTAAGCTCTTTTTTTATTTTTCTAACAATATTTGGTCCTTGAAAAACCATACCAGTATATAATTGAATATAACTAGCTCCAGATAAGAATTTTTCATATGCACTTTTACCAGAATCAACTCCACCTACTCCTATAATTTCAATTTTTCCTTTTAATAAATTGTAAAATTTAGCA
>CAJQTA010000001.1 GCA_905618895.1 uncultured Candidatus Pelagibacter sp. | reverse complement strand
AAAGTATCTCAAACCTTTAAGATTGAGATAAACAATAATACTTTTAACGGAAAAGTTTGCGATTTACCCTTCATCTAGTATAAAAGCCTAATAACATCATGAATATAGCAATTGTAGGAGCCACAGGTAATGTTGGAAGAAAAATTCTCGAGGTATTAGAGAAGAAAAAACTTTCTATTGGTGAACTATTTTTAGTTGCTTCACCAAGAAGTGCTGGCCAAAAAATAAATTTTAATGGTAAGGAGCATGAGGTTTTTAATCTTGAAACTTTCGATTTTTCAAAAACTCAAATTTCTTTCTTTGCAGCTGGTGGAAAAATTTCAGAACAATATGCTCCAAAGGCAGCAAAACACTCAACTGTTATAGATAATTCTAGTTTTTTTAGAATGAATCCTGATGTGCCATTAATTGTTCCTCAGGTAAATCCAGAGGCTATTAAGAGTATGAAAAAAAATATTATTGCAAATCCCAATTGTTCAACAGCGCAATTAGTAATCGCCCTTAAACCATTACACGATTTATTTAATATTGAACGAGTAGTTGTTTCTACTTATCAGTCTGTTTCAGGTGGTGGAAAAGATCCTATGGATGAATTATTAGAACAAACAAAATTATCTTTAGAAAATAAAGAAATTATATCAAGAAATTTTACAAAACAAATAGCCTTTAATGCTATTCCACATATCGATGCTTTTTCTGACGAAGGATACACAAAAGAAGAATTAAAAATGACTAATGAAACTAAAAAAATTCTTGATGAAAAAATAAAATTAACAGCAACATGTGTAAGAATTCCAGTTATGGTTTCTCATGCGGAGTCGGTAAATATTCAATTTGAAAAACCATTTTCTTTAGCAAAAATTAATTCTGCATTAGAATCAGCGGAAGGATGTAAAGTTGTTGATCTAAGAGATGATGGTGGTTATATAACACCAATAGAGGCAGAAGGAAGATTTGATACTTACATTTCAAGAATAAGAGAAGATAAAACTAATAAGAATTCACTAAACCTATGGATTGTTTCTGATAATTTACTTAGAGGAGCAGCATTGAATGCTGTTGAGATTGCAGAAACTTTGATTAAAAACAAATTTAATGGAAAATAATAATCCTTTATCACCACATATTCAGATCTACAGATGGCATGTATCTTCTTTGGTTTCTATCTCGCATAGAATTACTGGAATTGTAAATATAGTTGCCATAACAATAATTTGCTTTTGGATTGCATCATTATTACTAGGTGAAAATAGTTATGAGTTTACTAAGGTATTTTTAAATTCTATTTTAGGAAAATTCATAATTTTAGGTTTAACATGGTCATTTAGTTTCCAGATATTAAGTGAAATAAGACATTTAATTATGGATTTAGGATATGGGTTTGAATTAAAAGTAACAAAGATAACAGGATTAATCGTGATTATTGGTTCATTTTTTTTAACAATTTTAATTTATTCAATTGGAAAGCAATTTATTTAGCATGAATAACGTGACTAAAAAATGGCTATTAATGAGAGTGAGCTCTGTGGTGTTGATACCACTAATGACATGGTTTATTTTGAATTTAGTTTCAGTTTTCAATAAAGATTATGTTGATATTGTTAATTTTTTTTCAAATCAGCCATCTAAAATTTTAGTTTCTTCGTTGTTAGTTTTTGCCTATTTTTTTTCAGCCTTAAGTATTAGCGAGGTATTTGAAGACTATATACAGGATGAAAAAATCAAAAATGTCGCAAACAAAACTTTGAATATATTTGCTATAATAATTCCCTTAATTACAATTATAATAATATTTAATTTAAATACATGAGTTCATATAAAATTATAGATCATGAATACGATGTTATCGTACTTGGCGCAGGAGGCTCAGGCCTAAGAGCTGCTGTTGGTTTAAGTGAAGCTGGTTTAAAGACAGCCTGTATTTCAAAAGTATTTCCAACAAGAAGTCATACCTCTGCCGCTCAAGGAGGTATTTCTGCATCTTTAGGGAATATGGGCGAAGATGATTGGCGTTGGCATATGTATGATACCGTCAAAGGTGCTGACTGGTTAGGTGACCAAGATAGTATTGAGTATCTTTGTAAAGAAGCTCCAGCAGCTGTTATAGAATTAGAAAAATACGGAGTTCCATTTAGTAGAACTGATGATGGTAAAATTTACCAAAGACCTTTTGGTGGAATGACAAAAAATTATGGCAATGGAATTGTTCAAAGAACATGCGCAGCCGCAGATAGAACCGGACATGCAATACTTCATACCCTTTATGGACAAGCTTTAAAACACAACACTGAATTTTTTATCGAATACTTCGCTCTAGATTTATTAATGAAAGATGGTGAATGCAAAGGTCTTATTGCTTGGAATTTAAATGATGGAACAATTCATAGATTTAGAGCTCACAGCACAATAATTGCAACAGGTGGTTATGGAAAAGCTTATTATTCTGCAACTTCAGCACACACTTGTACTGGAGATGGAAATGCAATGGTTTTAAGAGCAGGTTTACCATTACAAGATATGGAATTTGTACAATTTCATCCAACAGGAATTTATGGACATGGAACTTTAATTTCTGAAGGTGTTAGAGGAGAAGGTGGCTATTTAGTTAATTCAAAAGGTGAAAGATTTATGGAGCGTTATGCACCAAAAGCTAAAGACTTAGCATCTAGAGATGTAGTAAGTAGATCAATGTCAATTGAGATTAATGAAGGAAGAGGTGTGGGTAAAGAACAGGATCATGTTCACTTACACTTAAGTCATTTAGACAAAAGTATTATTGAAAGTAGACTTCCAGGAATAACTGAAGCAGCAAGATTATTTGCAAATGTTGATGTAACTAAAGAGCCAATACCAGTAGTTCCCACTGTTCATTACAATATGGGAGGTATCCCAACAAACTATAAAGCTGAAGTATTAACAGGAAATGATTCTGAAACAGTTACAGGATTAATGGCAATTGGTGAGGCTGCCTGCGTTTCTGTTCATGGAGCGAATAGATTGGGGTCTAATTCTTTAATTGACCTAGTTGTATTTGGAAGAGCCGCAGCTAGAAGAGCTGCAGAACTTGTAAAACCAGGAACCCCACATGAAGATATAGGAGAGACTGAAACAGAAAAATGTTTAGAAAGATTTGATAAATTAAGAAATTCTAATGGTGAAAATAGTACTGCAGAGCTTAGACTTTCAATGCAAAAAACTATGCAATCAAAGTGTGCTGTTTTTAGAACAGAAAAAACACTTAAAGAGGGTGTTGATGATGTTAGAAAAGCATACGATGGAATGGAATCAATTTCTGTAAAAGATAGGTCACTTGTTTTTAACACTGATTTAGTGGAAACATTGGAGTTTGATAACTTGATAAGACAAGCAATTACAACAGTGGATTCTGCTTATAATAGACAAGAGAGCAGAGGCGCACATGCAAGAGAAGATTTCCCAAAAAGAGACGATGAAAAATTTATGCAACACACTATTGCTTGGTGCAATGGAAAAGATTCAAAAATTGGTTATAGACCAGTTACTAAAACAACTTTAACAAATGAAGTTCAATACTTTCCACCACAAGAAAGAGTTTACTAGTGGTTCAAATAAATTTACCTAAAAATTCAGAAGTTCAAAAAGGTATCTATTATCAAGATAAAACTGGATCAAAAAATATCAGAAAAGTAAATGTTTATAGATGGGATCCCTCAAATGGAGAAAATCCAAGAGAGGATACTTATGAAGTTGATATGGATAACTGTCCTTCAAAAGTATTAGATATTTTAAATAAGATTAAAAACGAAATTGACCCATCATTGGCTTATCGGAGATCTTGTGCACATGGTGTTTGTGGATCTTGCGCAATGAATATGGATGGTAAAAATGGTTTAGCATGTACAAAACCTCATTCAGAAATTGAAGGAGATATAAATATTTATCCACTACCTCATCTAAAAGTTAAAAAAGATTTAATTGGGGACTTAAGTGGATTGTATAAACAATACGAATCAATTGAGCCTTGGTTGAAAACAAATACAAAAGTTGAAACTACAGAAATTATTCAATCAAAAAAAGATAGAGCGAAATTAGACGGGGCTTATGAATGTATAATGTGTGCGTGTTGTTCTACTTCTTGCCCAAGCTATTGGTGGAATGAGGATAAATTTTTAGGTCCTGCAGTTTTGCTTCAAGCTTATAGGTGGATAGTAGATAGTAGAGATGATGAAAGAAAAGAGAGATTAAAAAAAGTAGCTGATGAACTAAAACTATATAGGTGTCATACTATTATGAATTGTACCAATGCTTGTCCAAAAGGATTAAACCCAGCAAAAGCCATTGCTGAATTAAAAAAAATGCTAGCTACTAGCAATCTTTAATTAATTTTCTTAATAATAATAGACTAATATTATATTATGATCTAAAAGATCGTATTCATGAATTTATTAGAACATTTTGTAGGCGGAAAGCTAATTTCAGGTTCTTCTGATAGAAAAAGTAAAATTTTTAATCCAGCTACAGGTGAGCAAGAATCAGAAGTAAGATTGGCTAGTAAAATTGATCTTGATCAAGCTGTGGATGTAGCAAAAAAAGCTTTCGAAACTTGGTCATTAAAACCTCCCCTTCAAAGAGCAAGAGTGATGTTTAAATTTAAAGAATTGATCGAAAAAAATTCTGATGAGCTTACAAAATTAATAGTTTCAGAACATGGAAAAGTTTATGAAGATGCCAAAGGTTCTTTAACAAGAGGACTGGAGGTGGTTGAGTTTGCATGTGGAATTCCACATTTACTTAAAGGAGAATTTTCTGAAAATGTTGGAACAAATGTTGATAGTTGGTCAATGCGCCAACCACTCGGAGTAGTAGCGGGTATAACACCTTTTAATTTTCCAGCAATGGTACCTATGTGGATGTTTCCTATTGCCATTGCGTGCGGAAACACATTCATTTTAAAACCATCAGAAAAAGACCCATCATGCCCATTAAGATTAGCTGAACTGCTAAAAGAGGCTGGACTACCAGATGGTGTTTTTAATGTTGTTAATGGAGATAAAGAGTCAGTTGATGCAATCTTAACAAATAAAGATGTTAAAGCTGTAAGTTTTGTAGGCTCAACTCCAATTGCAAAATATATTTATGAAAATTCTGCAAAAAACGAAAAAAGAGTTCAAGCACTAGGTGGAGCAAAAAACCATTTAGTTGTTATGCCTGATTGTGATCTTGATGGTGCAGTCAACGGATTAATGGGTGCAGCATATGGATCGGCAGGAGAAAGATGTATGGCACAATCAGTTGCTGTTGCCGTAGGAGATATTGGTGATGAATTAGTTTCACGTCTATCAAAAAAAGCGGAAGCGTTAAAAGTAGGACCAGGGATGGATAAAACATCTGAGATGGGTCCACTAGTAACTAAAGAGCACTTAGAAAAAGTAAAAGGTTATGTTGATATTGGTGTTAAAGAAGGAGCCAAATTAGTTGTTGATGGAAGAAATATAAAACTTCAAGGATATGAGAACGGTTTTTTTTTAGGGGGATGTTTATTTGATCATGTTCAAAAAGATATGAGAATTTATAAAGAAGAAATATTTGGACCAGTTTTATCTGTAATAAGAGTAAAAACTTTTGAAGAAGCAACTAAGTTGATTAATGATCATGAGTATGGAAATGGAGTAAGCATTTACACTAGAGACGGAGATGCAGGTCGAACATTTGCAAGCAAAATTCAAGTTGGTATGGTTGGAATTAATGTTCCAATACCAGTTCCAATGGCATTTCATAGTTTTGGTGGATGGAAGAGATCATTATTTGGAGATAGTGCGATGCATGGAGCTGAAGGAATTAAATTTTATACAAAACTTAAAACTGTAACATCAAGATGGCCTTCTGGAATAAGATCTAATGCAGAATTTGTCATGCCAACAATGAAATAAGAAAACTTATGAAAAAAATATCTCTAATAGGAGCGGGTCAGATAGGTGGAACTTTAGCACATTTAATAGGCACAAAAGAAGTGGCTAATGAGGTGGTATTGTTTGATGTTGCAAGTGGAATAGCTAAAGGAAAGGCTCTAGATATTGCTCAATCATCATCTGTAGATGGTTTTAATGTAAGGTTTTCAGGGACAGATAACTATGAAGATATTAAAGATTCAGACGTAATTATAATAACAGCGGGCGTACCAAGAAAACCGGGAATGACTAGAGATGATTTACTAGGTATTAATTTAAAAATTATCAAGCAGGTAGCAGAAGGTATTAAAAAAAATGCCCCGAATGCTTTTGTTATATGTATTACAAATCCACTAGATGTTATGGTAATGGCATTTCAAAAATTCTCGGGTCTTCCTGCAAACAAAGTAGTTGGAATGGCTGGAATTTTGGATAGTTCAAGATTTAAATTATTTTTGTCATTAGAATTAGATGTTCCAGTAAAAGAAATTGAAGCAATAGTGATGGGTGGTCATGGAGACACAATGGTTCCCTTGCCAAGATTTACAAAAGTTTCAGGAAAACCACTTCTAGATTTAGTAAAAGAAGGAAAAATCTCATCTGAGAGGCTAGAGGAGATTAATCAAAGAACCAGAGATGGTGGTGGTGAAATTGTTAAATATTTAGAAAAAGGTTCAGCATTTTATGCGCCAGCTGCATCAGGAGTTCAAATGGCAGAAGCATATTTAAAAGATGAAAAAAAATTACTTCCATGTGCAGTTCATTTAAATGGAGAATATGGAGTTGATAATGTTTATGCTGGTGTACCCGTAATAATTGGAAAAAATGGTGTTGAAAAAATAGAACAGATAGATTTAGACGAAAAAGAAAAAAAAGAATTTATGAACTCTATCGATGCTGTTAAAGCACTATGGGAATCGGCCTCCAAGATAGATCCAGATCTTTCTAAGTAATAATGAACATTCATGAGCATCAAGCTAAGCAAATTTTAAAAAAATATGGCGCAATAGTTCCCAATGGAGTTTTTGCTTTTACGGTAGACGAGTTGGTTGAAAAATCAAAATTACTAAAAACTGAAAAATTTGTTTTGAAAGCACAAATCCACGCAGGTGGAAGAGGTAAGGCTGGAGGAGTAAAAATTTTAAATACACTGGAGGAATTAAGTGTTGCAGCCAAAGAACTGTTGGGCAAAACTCTTGTGACACATCAAACTGGTCCTGAGGGTAGAGAAGTTAAGAGATTATATGTTGAAGAATCTTCAAATATAGACAAAGAATTTTATCTTTCTTGTCTTGTTGATAGAGCAAGTTCAAAAATTGCATTTATATCAAGTGATCAAGGTGGAATGGATATTGAAGAAGTAGCCAATAAAACACCGGAAAAAATTATAACAACAAAAGTTGAAATAGTTGAAGAGATTTCAGATGCAGATTGTGAAAAAATAATTGAAATTTTTAATTTAAGTAATGATGCAAAAAAACAAGCAATATCACTAATTAAATCAGTATATCAAATGTTTATTAGTACAGATGCCAACATGGTTGAGGTTAATCCTTTAATTTTAACTAAGGAAAAAAAAATAATCTGTCTGGATGCAAAAGTAAATTTTGACTCTAATGCATTATTTAAACATCCAGAAATTATGCAGTTAAGAGATTTAAACGAAGAAGATCCCACAGAAATTGAGGCAAGCAAACATGATCTTGCCTATATAAAATTAGATGGAAGTATTGGCTGTATGGTTAACGGCGCAGGACTAGCAATGGCTACTATGGATATAATTAAGCTCTATGGAAAAGAGCCAGCTAATTTTTTAGACGTTGGTGGTGGCGCTTCAAAAGAAAAGGTTTCAGCTGCATTAAAGATAATTCTTTCAGACAAAAATGTTAAAGGAATTTTAATAAATATTTTTGGTGGAATAATGAGATGTGATGTGCTTGCACAAGGAGTTGTTGATGCAGCAAAAGAAATGAATATAAGCGTTCCTCTAGTAGTTAGACTTGCTGGAACTAATTTTAAAGAGGGAAAAGAGATATTAGATAACTCAGGATTAAAATTAATTTCAGCAGAAAACTTAGATGACGCTGCTAAAAAAATAGTAGAGGCTATAAAATAATATGTCTGTTTTAATTGATAAAAATACAAAAGTTATATGCCAAGGATTTACGGGTAAACATGGTGAATTTCACTCTAAACAAGCAATAGAATATGGAACTAATCTTGTTGGTGGGGTTACTCCAAAAAAAGGAGGTCAAAAACATCTTGATCGTCCAGTGTTTAATACTGTAAAAGAAGCCAAACAAGAAGTTGGTGCTGACGCAACAATGATTTATGTTCCAGCAAAATTTGCAGCAGCCGCAATAATTGAAGCAATAGAGGCTTCAGTTGAACTTATAGTATGCATTACCGAAGGTATACCAATTCAAGATATGCTTAGAGTTAAACAAAAATTAGAAGATTCAAAAAGTAGATTAATAGGACCAAATTGCCCTGGAATAATTACTCCAGATGAATGTAAAATTGGAATAATGCCTGGAAATATTCATAAAAAAGGATCTGTCGGAATAGTCTCAAGATCAGGTACATTAACGTATGAAGCTGTTGCACAAACAACTGAAAATGAATTAGGTCAATCAACATGTATAGGAATTGGTGGTGACCCAATTAATGGAACCAATTTTATTGACTGTTTAGATTTGTTTTTAAATGATGATCAAACAAAATCTATTCTCATGATAGGAGAGATAGGTGGATCATCAGAAGAAGAGGCTGCAGAATTTGTAAAAAATCACAGAATAAAGAAACCAATTGTTGGTTTTATTGCTGGAATAACAGCTCCTCCTGGAAGAAGAATGGGGCATGCAGGTGCCATAATTTCAGGTGGAAAAGGTGGTGCTGAAGATAAGATAAAAAAAATGGAAGAATGTGGAATTACTATCGCTAAATCACCCTCAGAGCTTGGTAAAACACTATTTAATAAATTGTCTAATTGAAAAAAATTATTCAAATACTATATTAAAAAAATAGATGTCATCATCAAAAAATCTCGAATATAAAAAAACTTCATTTCTTAATAAATCTAATAGTGCCTTTATAGAACAAATGTATCTAAAGTTTATTAATAAAGATTCTGATTTAGATGAAAGCTGGAAAAAATATTTTGAAGAAATAGGAGATAAATTCGATATTATTGCTAAAGAAATTAATGGACCATCTTGGAGTCCTGCAAAAAACAAAATTGACATAGATGAAATTCAAAAAAAAATTGAGGAAGATGAAAAATTAAATAAAGAAAATATAAAAAATAATTTTTCTAATCAAAATAATTATAAAATACAAATAGAAGCAAACAAAGACTCTATTAGTGCAGTAGCTTTAATTAGAGCCTATAGACAAAGGGGACATTTAATAGCAAAACTTGATCCATTAGGGATGTTGAAAACAGAATATTTAGACGAACTTCATCCAGAACACTATGGATTTAAGAAAAAAAATTATGATAAAAAAATTTTTTTAAATGGTGTAGCAAACAAAGAAAATGCAACTGTTAAAGAAATACTAGGTTTTTTAAAAAAAACTTATTGTGGACCTATTGGCTATGAATATATGCATATTTCAAATCCAACTGAAAGAAAATGGCTTAGGGATAGAGTTGAAAAATCAGAAGATGCTTTGCAATTTACTAAAAATGGAAAAGAGGCAATTTTAAATAAATTAATTCAGGCAGAAGGTTTTGAAAAATTTTTACATACAAAATATGTTGGAACTAAAAGATTTGGATTAGATGGTGGAGAAAGTTTAATTCCAGCATTGGAACAAATAATAAAAATTGGTGGCCAATCTAATGTTATAGAAGTCAAAATTGGAATGTCACACAGAGGAAGACTTAATGTTTTGGCAAATGTTTTACAAAAATCATATAAAAGAATATTTAATGAATTCGCTGGGGAATTTACCTCATCTTCTGAAGATGGAGCTGGTGATGTTAAATATCATTTAGGAGCCTCTTCTAATAGAGAGTTTGATGGCAATCCAGTTCACGTAAGTTTAACAGATAACCCCTCTCATCTAGAAGCGGTTAATCCAGTTGTATTAGGTCAAACAAGAGCAAAACAATTCTTTCATAAAGATAAAGAGAGAAAAAAAGTTATACCAATTTTAATTCATGGGGATGCTGCATTTGCTGGACAAGGAGTTGTGTCTGAGTGTTTTGCAATGTCTGGTTTACCTGGTCATAATACTGGAGGAACGATTCATATTATCATTAATAATCAGATAGGCTTTACAACAAGTCCAAGATTTGCCCGATCATCCCCCTATCCATCTGATGTAGCCAAAATGGTAGATGCACCAATTTTACATGTTAATGGCGATGACCCAGAAGCAGCAGTTTATGCAGCAAGAATAGCATCTGAATTTAGACTTAAGTTTAATAGAGACGTTGTTATTGATTTAATTTGCTATAGGAGATTTGGTCATAACGAAGGTGACGAACCATCATTTACTCAACCACTAATGTATAAAAAAATAAGATCACATCCATCACCAGTAAAAGTCTATGGAAATAAACTGATAAATGAAAATACAATTTCTAATGATGAATTAAATAATAGTATTAAAAAATTTAAGGATTTACTAGATGATCAATATAAAAATGCAAAAGACTATAAACCAAAGATTGAATGGTTTGAGGGTACTTGGTCTGCATACAAACCTGAAAAAGGAAAAGACAAAAGAGGAGTAAGTGGAGTAAATACGAACAAGCTTCTAAAAATATCTGAAAAGATTAATATTTTACCACCAGAGTTAAATTTACATAAAACTATTATAAAAATTTTGAACACAAGGCAGGAGTCAGTTAAAAAAGGTTCAAACATAGATTGGTCAACAGCAGAGGCCTTGGCATTTGGATCCTTATTAGAAGAAGGGTACCCAGTTAGATTGGTTGGTCAAGATTCTGGCAGAGGAACCTTTAGTCAAAGACATTCCGTTCTAAGAAATCAACTAGATAACTCACGCTATATTCCTTTAAATAATATTTCAAATAATCAAAAAAGATTTGAAATAGTAGATAGTTTTTTATCCGAGTTAGCTGTTCTAGGCTTTGAATATGGATATAGTTTAGTAGAACCAAATACACTTACTCTTTGGGAGGCACAATTTGGAGATTTTGCAAATGGTGCTCAAGTTGTAATTGATCAATTTATTGCATCAGGAGAAAGAAAGTGGTCGAGAGCGTCTGGTCTTGTTATGCTTTTACCTCACGGATATGAAGGTCAAGGACCAGAACATTCATCAGCAAGATTAGAAAGATTTCTGCAAATGTGTTCAAATGATAATATGCAAGTTATGAACTGCACAACACCTGCTAATTATTTTCATGCTTTAAGACGACAGATACACAGAGATTTTAGAAAACCATTGATTATGATGACACCGAAGTCATTACTAAGAAACAAATATTGTGTTTCTAACTTAGAAGATTTTAGTAAAGATAACTCATTTCATAGAATATTGTGGGATCATGCAATTGACCCAAAAATTAAAGGTTTTATAAAATTAAAAAAAAGTTCAGAAATAAAAAAAGTAATAATGTGCTCTGGTAAAATTTATTTTGATTTGTTAGATGCTAGGGAAAAATTAAAGAAAGATAATGTTGTATTGTATAGGATAGAACAATTATATCCATTTCCAGCAAAAACTCTTGTTAAAGAACTGAAACCTTATGCAAAAAATGCTAAATTTTATTGGTGCCAAGAAGAGCCAAAAAACATGGGGGCGTGGTTTTCAGTGAGAGATTATATACAATGGACATTAGATACTATTAAAGCTAATAATGAGGAAATTTCTTATATAGGAAGAAGTCCAGATGCATCTCCGGCAACAGGATATGCGAAAAGACACATCTCCCAACAACAAGAAATTATTAATAAGGTTTTTAAATAATAATGAGTGAAAAAATTTTAGTACCAGTTTTAGGGGAAAGTATTACAGAAGCAACGGTCGCAAAATGGCTTAAAAATGAGGGAGACAGCGTTGAAGTAGATGAACCTATTGTAGAGTTAGAAACTGACAAAGTTAATTTAGAGGTACCTTCACCAATAGATGGAATTTTAACTGAAATCGCATCAAAAGATGGAGAGACAGTTGAAGTGGGTGCTTTGCTAGGCTCTATTAGTCAAAATAGCAAGCAGACTGAAAACAAACAGGTTAAAAAAATTGAACCAGAAGAGCAAGAAAATAATGTTGTTAATTTAGAGATTGAAAGAAAAGAACCTAGGATTTTTGATGAAAAAAAAATGTCTGAAGAAGAACCTCTAGTATTAACTGAAGAAGTAAAAAAAGAAAAAGGACCTGATCTAGTAGCACAAGGTGAAGAAAAACTTTCACCAGCAGTGAGAAAAATAGTTGTAGAAAATAAAATTGATTTACAAAAAGTTAAAGGGTCTGGAAAAGAAGGAAGAATACTAAAAGGTGATTTAATTAGTATGATGGGAGAAAGCCCCAATCCATCAGAAAGAAAAATTCAATATGGTCAAGAAGAGAGAGTTAAAATGACCAGACTAAGACAAACTATTGCAAAGAGATTAAAGCAAGCACAGGAAAATGCTGCATTGTTAACTACATTTAATGAAGTTGACATGACAAATATAATGGAAATGAGAAAAGAAAACCAAGAAGATTTTCAAAATAGATATGAAATTAAATTAGGCTTTATGTCATTTTTTGTAAAAGCTTGTATAGTTGCTTTAAAAAATTTCCCATCTGTTAATGCTGAAATTGAAGGTGATGAAATTATTTATAAAAATTATTATAATATAAGTTTTGCAGTAGGGACTGAAAGGGGATTGGTTGTTCCAGTTTTAAGAAATGCTGACGAATTATCATTCGCAGATATTGAAAAAAGTATAAAAACTATTTCTGAAAAAGCAAAAGATGGAAAATTAACAATTGAGGATCTTCAAGGCGGAACTTTTACCATTAGTAACGGAGGGGTTTATGGTTCAATGTTATCTACGCCAATTTTAAACTTACCTCAATCTGGTGTGCTGGGAATGCACAATATAGTTGAAAGACCAATAGTAGTAGATGGTGAAATTAAGATTAGGCCAATCATGTATCTTGCCTTATCTTACGATCATAGAATTATAGATGGAAAAGAGTCAGTTTCATTCTTAAAAATGGTAAAAGAGAATTTAGAAGATCCAAGAAGATTATTTTTAAATATTTAAATGTCAGAAAAATTTCAAGCAGTTGTAATAGGTGGAGGTCCAGGCGGCTATGTGTGTGCAATAAGATTGGCGCAATTGGGTCTTAAAACAGCATGTATAGAATCTAGAGGATCATTAGGAGGCACTTGTTTAAATGTTGGGTGTATACCTTCTAAAAATTTATTAAATATCTCAGAGAATTATCATAAAGCACAAAACTTTTCTAAACTTGGGATAGAGGTTGGTGAGGTTAAACTTAATCTCAAAAAAATGATGAAAAATAAAGATAAAGCAGTAACTGTTCTAACCAAAGGTGTAGAATTTTTATTTAAGAAAAATAAAGTTACTTATTTTAAAGGAACAGGACGCTTCAAATCAGCAAATAAAATTTCTATTTTAGATGATCAAAAAAAAGAAACTGTAATAGAAACTGAAAAAACTGTCATTAGTACAGGATCAATTCCAGTTTCATTACCTGGAATTGAATTTGATGAAAAAATAATTGTTTCTTCAACTGGAGCATTAACTTTAGAGATTGTTCCGAAAAAAATGGTTGTAGTTGGTGGAGGATATATAGGATTAGAGATGGGCTCTGTTTGGTCTAGATTGGGTGCTGAAGTTCATGTAGTAGAATTTCTTGATCATATTACACCAGGAATGGATAGAGAAGTATCTGCAGAGTTTATGAAAATTTTACAGAAACAAGGAATTAATTTTCACATGCAAACTAAAGTAGAAGGAATAACTAAAAACACTAATGGTGCTAGCGTTTCAACTTCTGATAAAGATGGAAAAAAAATTAATTTTGATTGTGATGTCGTACTTATATCTGTTGGTAGAAAACCAAATACTAATAATTTAAATTTAGATGCAATTGGTGTTGAGTTAGATGAAAAGAAAAGAATTAAAACAGATAAAAATTTTCAAACAAATGTAGCTAATGTTTATGCAATTGGTGATGTAATAGATGGACCAATGTTAGCACACAAAGCTGAAGATGAAGGTATTGCTGTTGCAGAAAATATTGTGGGACAATCAGGACATGTAAATTATAATATTATTCCAGGTGTTGTTTATACAACTCCAGAAGTTGCTTCAATTGGAAAAACTGAAGAACAATTAAAAGAAGCAAATATAAAATATAAAATTGGTAAATTTTCATTTATGGCAAACTCAAGAGCTAAAGCAATTGATGAAGCAGAGGGTTTTGTTAAAATTTTGGCTGATGAAAAAACAGATATAGTTTTAGGAGCGCATATTATTGGACCCCATGCAGGTGAATTAATTGGTGAAATTGGAGTTGCAATGGAGTTTGGTGCAAGCGCTGAAGATATTGCAAGAACGTGCCATGCGCATCCAACATTCTCAGAAGCTGTAAAAGAAGCAGCCTTATCAGTAGATAAAAGAGCAATACACTCTTAGTCCCATATTATCCTATAAGATTTTTAAATTATCTTTTAGTACCAACGCTAATAATCAATTATTAGAAAACTATTTAAATTTTTGTAATCGTTGGTATTCCTCATTTATTAAAACATTTACTTTGGATTTAATGGTGATTTTATGGGCGATGTCTAAAAAACTCTATGGTGAAATCATGGTGATTGACTGTATTGTTGTTTTCACTAGTTCCATCACCTAGACACCTGATTTTGGATTTGGTAGGGTTTGGTTATGATTTCATTTGTATTGGCCAGTTATAACTATTAAAAAATCTTTATAATCTTAAACAATTAAGAAGAATAACCAATATGATTTATGTTATTTATTCATTATAAAAAGCCAAATGTTAAATTATTTAAAGAAAATATTTTCAATATTTCTAATCTTCAATCTAACTTTTGTTAGCTCAGCACAAGCTGCTGCAACCTTTGTAGATAGTTTTGATGTTTCAACTCAAGAGGCTAATTCTGCTGGTGTTGTTTTTAATAATGATGGAACCAAGATGTTTGTGATAGGTAATACTGGTGACGATGTTAATGAATATACATTAACAACTCCCTTTGATGTCTCAACTGCAACTTTCAATGACTTTAATGGAAATGGAAGAGGTTTTAGAGTTAAAACTGAAGATTCCGTTCCTACTGGAGTTGCTTTTAATAATGATGGAACCAAGATGTTTGTGATGGGTTTTAATGATAATGAAGTAAATGAATATACATTAACAACTCCCTTTGATGTCTCAACTGCAAGCTCTGTAGATAGTTTTAGTGTTGCAACTGAAGATGTTAATGCCACTGATCTCGCTTTTAATAATGATGGAACCAAGATGTTTGTGGTAGGTAATGCTGGTAATGATATAAATGAATATACTTTAACAACTGGGTTTGATGTTTCAACTGCAAGCTTTGTAGATAGTTTTAGTGTTGCAGGTGAAGAGGCTTTACCTGGTGGCGTTGCTTTTAATAATGATGGTACCAAGATGTTTGTGGTAGGTAATGATGGTGATGATATAAATGAATATACTCTAACAACTGGGTTTGATGTTTCAACTGCATGCTTTGTAGATAGTTTTAGTGTTGCATCTCAAGATCTTCTTCCATCTGGTCTTTCTTTTAATAATGATGGTACCAAGATGTTTGTGGTAGGTAATGATGGTGATGATATAAATGAATATACTTTAAGCTGTCCTTTTAAAGTAACCGCTTCATCAACATGTGATACGCCACTAAAAGATAAAGATGTAAAAGGTGTAATAGATGCACAAATTAATACTGCTAAAAATTTTGCCAAAGACTCGAGCCAGTCTGCATTAAAAAGATTAGCTAATTTAAGAGCTAAAGATGACAATAAAAGTGCTCAAAAAATTGAATTAAACTTTCAAAATGAAACATTAAATAAAATATCAAATAATGTTGTAAGTTCTCCACACGCTAAAAAAACCCTAAGTCAACAATTTAGACAATTACAAAAAAATTTACCAGAAGATTGGGCATTATGGACTGAGGGCAGTATTAGTTTTGGAAAAATTGGTGAGAACTCTTTAAGCTCTGCTCAAGATATTGATAGCCTTGGTATAACAGTTGGTGTTGATACAAAAATTGATGATGATAAAATATTAGGAGTCGCTCTAAGAGTGGGTAACACTGACGTTGATGTTGGAACTTATGGTTCATCAGTTGATACAAATGCATTAAGTTTATCTGTTTATGGAATTAATAGTTTAGAAGACAAGAATTTTTTAAAACATGTTTTTGGAGTTAGTTATTTAGATAGCGATATTGTGAGAAAAGACGAAGGAAACACTAACACCAATACAGGTGACCGTGAAGGCAAACAAGTTTTTGGTTCACTTAATTTTGGTAGAGAATATGAGGATGGTAATGCAATTATTACCCCAACGGGTCGTATTGATGGAAGTTATACGACACTTAATAGTTATTCAGAAGATGGTGAAGCAGCGCTTAGTTATAATGATCAAGACATCAAATCTTTAATGGCTTCGTTAGGAGTATTAATAGACGAAGATATTAATTTAGAAAATTCAAATGTAAGATCTAGAATTAACCTTGAATACAGTAAAGAGTTTGCTTCAAACTCTAAAGTGGTAACAAGCTATGTATCAGACAGTGAAGATTTTGAATATCAAGCTGATAACAAAAATAGAGATATATACACAGCAGGACTTGGTTTTGATTTTAAACATGACCAAGGGTTAACAATTAGCACTGATTACGAAAGACAACAAATTAAGGGCCACGGTTCTATTAATAAATTTACATTATCAACAGGCTTTTTATATAGAAAAGAAACAGAGTTAGCACTTGATCTTAGTGAAGATATGACTTCAAACTTTAAAATTTCTAAAGCGTTAGATGGTTTTGACCTAGAGTTTAATTTAGAAAATGATTTTTCCAATCAAGAAAATCATAATGCCAACTTATCTCTATCCAGTAAGTTTTAACTATCAATATTAAAAAAACTAGAAATTGAAGGTCGTTCCATCAGCCCGGTACCCTGAATCAAGCTACCCCCACAAAGCAACAGGCAACTGGAATTACAGACAACCAACTGCCATTCCATCACCTAGACACCTGATTAGAGGTTTGGTAGGGTTGGACCATGAAAAAACTTTTAGGGATCATAGTTCTGGGTTTGTTTTTAAGTAGTAATGCTTATTCAGACATGGCCACATGTTTTGCTGGTGAGTGTGAATTTTTTATTGGTATTTGGTATGAATATGCAGACACTAATTGTATGCAATCTTTAATGATGGAGGAAGTAGATCAAGGTCCTTTAGGTTTTACAATAGTTGATACAGATGAATACTGTATGGTTTTTAATGAAAGATAAAAGATGAAAAAGATTTTAGGGGTCATCGTATTAAGCTTGTTGTTTAGTGGAGTTGCTTTTGCAGGATGGTTTGACAAGGATAAAATCAAAGTAACAAATTGTTATAATCCTAAAGAATACAAAAACTACAAACAAGATGTTAAAGCAAACGGTTCTCAGGATTGGGCATGGGAAATAGATCTTAAAAGAGATACTGCAATACTAAGTTTTACCTTACCAAATGGACAGCTTAAACTAGTAAAACATACGATAAAAATTAAAACAGATAGATACATTATTGTGACAGATGGAAAAACACCCGATGTTCAATTCGACTTAAAAAATGAGGTATACATTTCAGAAAATACTCAATCAATTGTTGATATACTGGGTGAGAGTAAAAGAAAAATACTTTTGCAATGTAAATTTAGTTAAATGAAAAAACTTTTAGCAATCACAATCCTAGGAATATTATTTTGCAATACAAGTTTTGCATTAAGTTCTAATCGAGCAAATTATGAATATGAAGTTTGCCGTGAAGGAATGGTAGCAAATGGAAATACACAAGCTAGAGCAGCCGAATACTGCAAATGCGCAGTTACCATGATTAGCAATAAGTACACTGATAAGAAATTTGATAAAATTATAATGAAGGGCAATGCCCATATGATGAAGAAGATCAACTTTGCCTCTGTACACTGCAATAAATACAAAAATGCTAAATAATAGATGAAAAAACTTCTAGTGATCATAGTTCTGGGTTTGTTGTTGAGTGGGAATGCTTTTGCAAAAGTTGATAAAAAACTTTTAAAGGATATGAGCAATGGATGTATTTATGCAGCAAAAGCTAATAATGATTATGGCTCAGAAGCAAAAAAATTCTGTAAATGTATGACTAATACTTTTAATAAGAAAATGAATACATCTCAATTCAAGAAATATCTGAACAGCAGTCAAAGTCAGCAAAATAAGTGGATGAAGGAAAATGTTACACCAGTTTGTCTGGGTGGATCTAACGCTATTAGTAATGTACCGATTAATCTAACTTGTTATATGAATAACCCTGATCAAGGCATGATATCACCTCATAGATTGACTCTTTTGCCAGATAGCAAAACATTTGTAGCTCATGTCGATGGTCAGACAGGATACTATCGTGAATCTAGTTCCTGGTATGGTGGAGACTATTATCATGATGATATTAAAATCGTATGGAAACTGAATCGTAATACTGGAACTATTATTTATGAGATAAGTAGAGGTAGCAACAAAATAGTTCAAACTGGAGAATGCAATAGAAGCAAAAGTAAGAAGTTTTAGCTTATGTTCCACGCCTTAGGAGAATTAATCGAAAATATATTTGGTGTGTCATCTAATGCAGCAGGTCTTATTATTGCAATACCTGCAATAATATTCTTGGTGTATTATTATTCAAAAGATAAAAATAAGTGAAAAAACTTTTAGGAATCGTGGTTCTGAGTTTGTTGTTAGGAAATTAAAATCAATTTATAAATTGACCATAAAAAAGAATTGAAATAGATTTGTAAATGTATTGGAATTACAAATTAAACTTTTGAATTAAATTTGGTTTAATGGTTTATTCATGGTGCGGAAAGAAGAAAGCAAACAGTGTGTTTAGAAGTTATGTTTATCAATAGAAGTAGAGCGGTTCAAAAAAGAACAATACACTCTTAGAACTCCCATATTATCTTATAAAATCCTAATACCCTTTAGTACAAACAATAATAATCAATTATTAAAAAACTACTTAAATTTTGTAATCGTTGGTATTCCACATTTATTAAAACATTATTTTTTTAATTCTTGTTCTTTTCTTGGTCCAAAACTGAAAATGCTCTTGTTCTTTTCTTGTTCAATGACTGTATTGTTGTTTTGTATTACTTCTAGCAGTTAGACTCATGGTTCAGGATTTGTTAGTCTTAGTAAATGAAAAAATTAAAAGTTTTTTTAACCTTGTCATTTATATGGATAATTTTAGTAGGCTATCTCGTTTGGGCTAATGGTTTACTTGCAAGAGGTAGCAAAAATTTTAGATGGGATGAATGGATATGGTTTGGGTTAGTTCCAGCATTAGCACCATACATTTTTTATTATATTTGGAAACCTGAAGTAATTAAAAATATCCTTAAAAGAACTGATAAGGATAGTTAATGAAGATAGAACTTTATACACCCAATTTAAATTTAGTGTATGAGAATAGTATTATTTTTATGAATTATTGCTACCAAAGCATTATAAGTTTAGTAGCTTATATAAACATTTAATCATTTGATTTTTTTAAATTCATTCTTAATTTTTATTTTAGGAGCATGTTTAGGGAGCTTTTCAAATGTCTGCATATATCGTTTACCTAAAAATAAACAGATTGTAAGTGGCCGATCTTTTTGCCCAAGATGTAAAAAAAAAATAAATTGGTTTGATAATCTTCCTTTAATTTCTTTTTTAATTTTAAATGGAAAATGTAGAAAATGTAAGAAAGTTATTTCTTTAAGATATTTTATTGTTGAGATTGCTACTGGGATTATTTTTTTATTGATTTATTTAAATTATAACGATCTCTCAACAATTATTTTTTTATCAGTTTTAAGTTTAATCTACATAATAATATTTTTTATAGATCTTGAAAATTTTATTATTCCTGACAGTTTAAATTTTAGTGTTATGGCTATAGCTTTATTTAAAAACTTTTTACCAAATTTTAATACAAGTTTTATTCATGAAATTAATCAATCTATCATTGGTGGAATGGTTGGGTATCTAAGCATATGGTTGATTATTTATTTATACAAAGTAATAAAAAAAATTGATGGCATGGGATTAGGAGATGCAAAATTAATGGCTGGTATTGGCTTATTATTTGGTTGGCAATCTATACCTTTTGTTCTTTTTGTTTCATCTATTTTGGGTTTAATTTTTGTTGTCCCATCATTAATAAAAAAAGAAAAAACCATGAGAACTGAAATTCCTTTTGGACCCTTTATTATAGTGGCCAGCCTAATTTATTTTGCCCAAGGTGATCTATTATATAGTCTAATATTGGTTTAATTTTTATTATTAGATAGTACTATTAGTATTATGTTAAATAAAATTTCAGAGCTTGCAAAAACCAATAAAAAAATTTCTGATTTTCATTTAAGGTCTGGTTCAGATATTTCCTATAGAGTTTTAGGAGACATTGTCATAGAACCTAACAGCCATGTTGAAGATAAAGATTTACAAGAATTATTAAAGAATAATTGTTCAGAAGCTGAAGTTAAAAAATTTGAGTTAAAAAACGAATTAGATACTGCCATTATGTTAGGTGAGCTAAGATTTAGAGCAAATTTTTTTAAAACTTTAAATGGTTTAGCTGCTGTTTTGAGAAGAGTGGAGACAAAAATCCCTCTAATGGAAGATTTAAACCTTCCTCAAGTATTGTTCAGTTTACTTGATGCTCATAAAGGTTTGGTTTTAGTTACAGGTCCAACAGGATCTGGAAAATCGACAACTTTAGCAGCAATTATTAATCAGATAAACGAGTCGAGACCTGCCAATATAATTACAATTGAAGATCCTGTAGAATTTATTCACAAAGATAAAAAAAGTATAGTTTCACAAAGGGAAGTTGGAAAACAAACAGAGAGTTTTTCTCATGCATTAAAAGCAGCTTTAAGGGAAGATCCAGATGTAATTCTTGTTGGTGAACTTAGAGATCTTGAAACTATAGGTATGGCATTAACTGCAGCAGAAACAGGTCACTTAGTTTTTGGAACATTGCATACAAGTGGTGCACCTAATACTGTGAATAGAATTATTGATGTTTTTCCACCTGAACAACAGGGTCAAATAAGAGCGCAACTTGCAGAGTCTTTAAAGATGGTTGTCACTCAAAAGTTATTCAAAAAGAAAGATGGTTCAGGCAGAGTCGGGGCTTTTGAAATTATGATTTGTAATCCACCTATTAAAAATTTAATTCGTGAAGCAAAAATTCATCAAATTCCAAGTGTTATGCAAACGGGTCAACGTGAAGGAATGGTCACGATGGAAAAATCAATTGAAGAATTAATTGGCACCGGAGTTATATCAAATGCCGAAAAAAATAGTTAAAGGTTTAACTTTAATCGAACTATTAGTTGTTGTTGCTATCATAGGAATTATTTCAACAATAGGTGTTGTTGGTTATTCAAAATATACAAAGATAGCTCAAATCGCAGCAATCAAAGCACAAAATAAGGAAATGCATGGTTTTATAAAAACAACAATACTTACTACATGTATAAATTATTCAGATAGTGTTTCATTAAAATATGGTAGCCAAAATAAAACTTGGACAGCAGCTTGTAACAAAAGTAGTGATTGGCATACTGTAGGTAGCATGTATTTTCCTTTCAAATTATATTTTGCTGGAAAATCTGATTTTAGAAATGTAATTCAGGGACAAACTGTTGCAGGTAGTAGTACCAAAAATCCTTATGCAATGGGTGGAAGTTGTCCTAATCGTCCTAGCGCAGATCAATCAATGAAACCAGGCAATCATTGTATTAGCTATGAAAGTATGGGTTCAAGAAGTTTTAGTCAAAATGCTTGTAGCAGCAAAGGTTATGGTGCTTGGATTATAATTGGATCTATGCTTCCCGATGAAAGTTATCATTTTAGCTGTGTAGGAAAAACCTGGTAATTAAAATGAAAAAAAATGCATTTACCATATTAGAACTTTTAGTTGTCCTTGCAGTAATGGGAGTATTCACAGCAATTGCTTATCCAAATATTTCTAATTGGATTGCTGACCGGAATGTAAAAAAAGAAGTCTATGAAACTGTTGCTTTTATAAAAGAGAGAAAAGCAGAAGTTACCAGCGGTAAGTATGGAATGGTACAAGTTCTTTTAAATGACCAATTGGAAGTTTTTACAATGAGTTCTGAAAAATTTTTTCAAATATACAAAGGTTTCAGCTCGCCATATTCTTCTCATAAACAGGCCTTTACTTGTGGTTTTTCAGATACGGCTGGTTTTACAATTGAGTCAAAATATTCAAGTCACGATTTTGGAGTAAATGCTTCTAATAGTAATGTTAATGTTTATCCAAGCGCCTATCATAACCCTATGAGATCAGCTATTTGTATAACTAAAGATGGTTCAATAGCTTATTATCGACCAAATCAAAATTTTCAAGTTAATGATGAGGCCACAGGTAAAAAAGTTGATGCTTTTGTATTTTGTTCAAAATCAAACACATCTGATAATAGCTGTAAGTATAATTCAAATGATAATTACAGATATATGATAACACTTGATCGCTTTCAAAACATTAAGGTTTTCAAATATAGTAAGAAAAAAAACTGGATGAAAATTGATGGTTAAATCAAACAGAGGTATTTCAATAATAGAATCTATGGTTTGTATGGTGGTAATTGGGATCGGGTTTATTGCCATAATGCAGCTTGCAGCCTTTTCAATTAACTCTATGGATCGAGCAACTGAAAAAAATAAACTTAATTATTTATCTGAAATGGTGATGGAGGATATGATCGGTGATCCTGATAATGTTACTAGTTATGGAGGTTTTATAAAGACGTGTTCTCATAGTCTTAATAATGGTTCAAATCTTTATCAAAAAATGCAAGACAAATGGAGAAATAGACTTGAAGAAAAAAATCAAATTAGAATAAACAATAAAGATAAAAAGATGCCATGTGATAATTCTGATACCAAAAAGATATTTGTTAATTCTGGAACCAATACATCAGGAAAAGTTAATTTTTTTACTAGAAAAGGTAAACAAAAAAAATATTTAGGAGTTGTAGTTAAATGAAAACTAGAAACTCTGGATTTACTTTAGCAGAACTTTTGGTGTCAATTGTAATCGGTGCTATTAGTATTGCTGCAGCATTTGCATCATATAATTATTTTAATAAATCATATAAATCAGTTTCTCAAAAAGCTGCAATAAATAGTTCAGCAAGAGATGCCCTTACAGTTATAGCAAGAGATTTGAGAAACGCAGGCTATATAGATATAAATTTTACAAGGGATTCACGTCCTGAAACAAAATTAATTAATCTTCGTCAAAAATCTTTAGATAATTTAGATGAATTAGCAGTTTGGTATACAACAGCACCAAATGATCGGATGAGAGTTTATTATCGCCCAATGAAATATCAAAATAGCAATAAAATGTATCTTGCAAGAGAAGTTGTAATGAACCCAGTGACAGTTGGAACGGTTATATATGATAACATAGAGTTTGTTCCTAATATTGTAGATTTTCAAGTTGTCTTCAAAGATAAGGAAGGAAATGAACTTTATCCTGTATGTTCTTATTGTGGGCCAGTAGAAAATGCCCAAGGATCAGGAACAATGGTGGGTAGTTATAATTTAGGGCAAGCTAATATGAAAAAGGTTCATAAAGCCGAAATATATTTAACAATTGAATCGGCTAAAGAAGTTTTTAACACTGACCAAGAAACAAGAATTAGAAATCATGAAATGCCTTATGGAAACGACTTAACATTTAATGATAAATATTATCGTGAAACTTTTTTTGTAAGCGTACATACAAGAAATTTAGCAAAACATATTGCTATATCAGAACAAACAGGAACTAGTATTGGAGTATCATCAACTTATAACTAATGAGAAATAGATTTAAACATAGTGAAAAAGGATTTGCTCTTCCATTAGCATTGTTATTATTGGTTGTTATGACAATAATGGGAGCTACCTTAGTTACAATTTCATCTAATGAGCATAATGCTAATAACGATAAAGATAGCAACCAGCAGGCATTTTATGCTGCTGAAAGTGGAATTTCTGTTGCTAAGAATTGGATGGTAGGAAATGTTAGAAAATTCTCTTCTACACCACCAAACAATTTAGATACTAAACTTAAATTTTGTAAAGCATCTTTTTTTCCAAATTTAATAAGTTCGAATAATGGATTTCACACTGAAAGAAAATCATTGAATGAAGTAGTCACTGCATCAGGTGTTGAAGCAACAAGATTAAGCAAATATAGTTTTGAATATTTTATAGCTTATACTCCGGGTGGTAGTGGTAATAATTCAGCATTTATAAAAAAAGCAGGTACAAATAACACGCTGTACACGATTTATTCATGTGGATGTAATGAGTCTAAAGATAATTGTAACGCCCAAAGTAATATTATAATTCCCTTAGAGGCCGTGGTAACCTTGGTAAATTAATGAATAAATTTATAGTTTATATATTTGGATTTTTTCTCTTAGCGCAAGTAAATGCATTAGCTTGTAATTTTAAAATAACAAATTTTGGAAGTCCTAAAGAAAGTGTAAAAATTGAAGAACTTTTACCTGTAGTAATGTCTAACCGTTTTGGAGGAGAAGAATTAATTATTCCAATACAGGAACTTTGTAAGAACGATAAAAATTTATATGGAACAAGTGTTATTCATTTATATATAGAAAATAAACTTAATAGAATTCAACTTTATAGGCCTAACATGGAGGATAGTAAGTTGATGGATTATGCTATGGGTAAATATGGTAGTTTCAATCTTCCTGAAGGGGTTCCAAAATCAAGATGGCGAGGCAGCTATGTTTGGGAATCTGGAAATGATAGTATTGAATACATTAAAACAGATATTCATGATGGTCATGCAGAAATTATAAATATAGTAAGTAAACTTTACTCTGTTGGTATGGCAGATTATAATTCAAAGGTGGGGGAATGGCTAGACTCTCAACAGTAATCATCTTTTTATTCTTATTTTTATTTAGCTTTCAAGCACAAGCTAAGAGTCCTCCGCCAGGGACTGGAACCACAGATATTCCAGCAAACATTTTAATTATGTTGGATAAGTCTGGAAGTATGAGGGATACATTAGTCAGTAACACAGTAACACAATATCCGATAGACGTTGCAGCAGATAGTTCAGGAAATGTTTATGTTTTGGAGTATTCAAATAATAGAATTAAGGTTTTTGATAGCGCAGGAACATATCTTAGAAGTTTTGGAGGTTATGGATCTGGTTGTAATCAATGGAAATATGCAAGGCAATTTGTAATTTTTAACGATCAAGTTTATTTAGCAGACCTGCAAGGCAATAGAGTTTTAAAGCTTAGTTTAACTGGTCAATGTATTGGTAGTGGTCTCACTGCTTACCTTAGACCATGGGGAATTGCTGTTAATAGTAATTATGTTTTTGTTGGACATTATGGCAATACAATTGAAACACTTGCGACAGGTAACTTAGCTCGAACTGGCTATCAAAATGTTGCTGGTGGTGTCAATTTATCCATAGGTATGTCTTTAAATAGTGCTGGAAATAGACTGCTAGTAGCATCTTATCATAACCATAAAGTTTTTGAATTTACAGTATCTGGAAATAATCTTACCTATGTTAACGCAGCTGGCACTTCACAATCTTCAGCGAATGGATCTTTTAATAGACCCGTAGACGCAGCTTATGATAGTAGTGGAAATATATATGTCTTAGAACGAGATAATGACAGAATACAAAAATTTAATTCATCTTTAGTTTACCAAGCAAAACAAGGATCATTTTCTAGAACGTCTGCATTTTATAATCCTTATGGAATGTTTATAGATAGTAGTGATAATATCTATGTTGCAGATTTTACTAATCAGACTGCTAGAAAATTTAACACTAGTTTAACTCAAACAGCAACATTTGGAGGAAAATCAGGAACAAAATTGTCTAGTGCTAAGAAAGTAATTAAGCAAATAGTTTCTGATACCAATCTAACAGCTGGAGCAAATTTTGGTTTAATGGAATGGAGTTCTAGTGCCAATATAAGAGTTGGAATTACAAATAATGGAGCTCGATTCATTTATTCAAATGTAGATGGTATTAGTGCAAATGGTGGAACCAACCTTGCTAGAGCTATGAGAACTGCAAGAGATTATTTTAGAAGTGGCGTGGTTGATAATTGGGATTTAACCTGTTCTTTAAATTTTTTAATAGTAATAAGTGATGGATATTGGTCATCAAACCACGAAGTAGTTACTGTTGCTAATCAAATCAGGCGGGTGGATAATATTCAAACTTTTGCTGTAGGTTATGCTTTAGGTGGATCTAATAGTAATTATTCTGCACTAGCAACTGCTGGAGGAACTACAAGCCCTCTTTATGCAGAAAATGAAACAGAACTGCTTGCAAAAATAACAGATGCAATTAAACAAGCTATCTCAGGTCGACTAACCTTTACTACTCCTGCAGTAATGTCAGATGTAAGTAGGAATAATTTTGTCTATCAATCGACATTTGAATACGAAACAGACAAACAATGGAAAGGAAGTTTGAAAAAGTATCAATTAAATACTGATGGTACTTTTGGTTCAGCTCTGTGGGATGCTGCAGATAAATTAAATTCTAAAACCTCATCTACAAGAAATATATGGACCCCAGAAATTGGTACTGGCTTAAATAATTTTACAACAGCTAACAGTGATCTTTTAAAATCAAAAATGTTTCCTAATATAACACCAACAGATACCGAAGTTGATAATTTAATAAACTTTATTAGAGGTATAGATACTTATGATCAAGATGCAGATAATAACACAACAGAGTCTATACATAAGCTTGCAGATATTTATCATTCTGATTTAATTGTAGTTGCAAATCCAGAAGCATCAGCAGTTGATGATAATACTGCTAATTCTCAGAAAAAAGACTCATATTATAGATTGCAGAATAATTATAATAATTTTAAAAGTGGAGCAACTTGTGGGGGACCATGTGCTAATAGAGCAGAAATTATTTATGCTGGAGCCAATAATGGTATTCTTCATGCATTTAAAGCATCAGATGGTGAAGAGTTATGGGGATATATTCCACCAAATGTTTTAGGTGTCCTCGAAAAGATCCCATCTAGCAAGGCTAATTCGACAAATGCTATTTATGGTATAGATGGTTCTCCAGTCGCTAAAGATATTTATTTTGATGATACTCCAAATGATGGCGTAGACAATCCAAGATGGCGAACAATTCTTTTAAGTGGGCTTGGTGCAGGTGGAAAAGGTATGTTTGCACTTGATGTTACAGATCCAAGTAGTCCTACTCACTTATTTGCTTTTAACAATGATGAAACTAATAAATTTGTCGAACATTGGGATGTCAATGCGAGTAAATTTGAATTTGGTTATGTAGCTGGAAATGTTGCTCCAGAATATGATTATAGCAAGTTAGGAGAAACCTGGTCAACTCCAAGAATTATTAGAATTAAAGTTGATGGTAAGGATAGATGGGTTGCAGTTTTTGGTGGAGGATACAATGGCGCTGTTAATCCTAATGTTGGCTCTGCTGTATTTGTAATAGATTTAGAAAATGAAGGAAAAGTATTAAAAGTAATTGATATAGAAGATAAAGATGTAATCACTGACAATAGATTTTACACTTTGTATAGTAGGGTTCCTGCGGAAGGACAGTTGACTAATAACAATACTGTACTTGAGGTTCACACACATTTGGATCCTAATATAAAACATGATTCAGCAAACGGTGAAATGCCACATATAGTTGAGTTTGATCCACCTGTTGGTCATATAATAGATTATCTTGTCAATGGAACTGTATCTAGAATTTCAAAAATAACATTTGATACTCCTTGGCCATGTGATCAAGGAATTTCTTGCTCTGGTACAGTTAAATTTACAAGAATGGAAAATGATGTAGTTAATTCTTTACCTGCAGATTTAAGTATCATTACCGCAGATGGCACTAATAAAGCAAATTATAATGGAGCATTGATTTATGCAACAGACTTAGAGGGTAAAATAACTAAAATTGATTTAACAGAGGACTTTGTTATGGATACTGATCAAAATAGCTCTACCTATAATTCAATTATACGTTCCGATGCATCAGATAAAGAAATACATCAAACTACTTTGTTTACAGCTGAAGCTACTTCTGCAAATGGAAGGAATATTTTTACAAGACCAGAGGTTACAATCAACAGTGATAACAATTTATGGTTATATTTTGGAACTGGAAACACCCAAAAGCTTCAAGCACAATCAAGTCAGATACAAAATAGAATTTATGGTATAAAAGATGTGAACTTTCCAAATTTTGTAGAGGTTAATCCAACCGGTAATGTTTCAATGTGCAAAACAGCACCTACATGTCCATCTGGGACTGATTTAGGTTGGTATGTTGACCTTGATAATGCAAAAAAATTAACTTCTGAACCAACTGTAGATAGAGATAGGGTATATTTCCCGTTATACGAGCCAAGTGCTACAAATAACAAATGTGGGGTAGGTAATGCTTATTTAACTGCCTATGACACAAAGTGTGGTGAATCATTACTTAATGTGAATATGGGTAAAGGAGTACTCTCAAAAGTTGTAAAACAGGGTGATAACCTATATATTGGTCTAGCTGGAGAGGCTAAAAATAATATTGATGGATTTACAGCAAAAGATAACCTAATTACAGGTAAATCTAAGGCACAAGAAATTTCAGGAGCAGTTCAACTTGAAAGTTGGAAAGAAAATTATTAAAGCCAAAAAAGTCTAACACAAATACTGATTACTCTAACACAAATTTGTTAAATTGTTAAAAGTGTTGATTTATGCAATATTTTTCATACATTTTAATATATTATAAAATAATTTAACTCTAACACAATTTTAATATTTATTTTGTGTTAGAATCAACAAAATTTACTAAAAAAATTACTTTATTTTCATCTTATATAAAAAATGTTGATTTTATTGATCATTTTGACATTATTTTTATAAATAGCCTGATTTGAGCACTAAATTATAATTAAATTATAGATAATTTTATAGTTTGTGTTAGAGATGTGTTAGAGATGTGTTAGAGATTCGTTTTTTTGTGTTAGAAAAAAAGTGTATTTTTATAAAATTATGATTGATGAAAAAAATAATGATAATTTAGACAGTCAGTTGGAAAAAAATACTGAAAAAAAAAGCACCATTGAAGAAAATCAACTTCAAGGTGAAAATACTCCTAATAATGTACAAATAATTGGCAATCAAGATGAAATACAATCTAAAGTTGATAAAAAGAGTGAGCACGAGGTAATTCACAAGAAAGATGGCCGTTTACATATATATATAAGACAAGACAAGTATAAGGGTGAGTTAAAATCAAAAAATTGGGTCGGAAGACTATATATTGATGGTAAACAAAAGATCTCTTCATCAGGAACACCTAATCTTGAAGAAGCAATACCAATATTGGAAAAGTGGTTTGATGAGCTTCAATTAGAGAAAAATGAGAATATTCCAGTTAAAGAACAAGTTATTGAGCAAAATCAGGAGAATAATCCCAAAAATGATTCAGTTATTCCAACAACCAAAGAAAATAATGATGTTGTTAGCGCAGCTCCTATTTCAGAGGTATCCAAAGTAGCTATGCAAGAACCTACAAAAGGCGTAGCAATTAGTATGTTGGAAAAGTTAAAAAATTTTAAATTTTCTAAATCCAAAAATAATAACTCAACCAGTGAAGAGGTAGCTGGAGAAGATAAAAATCAAAAAACAAAAGAAAATAAGTTAAAAAAAGTTTTTCAAAACTTCTTTCAATCTAAAGTTAGTAAATTAAGTGTTGCTGGTGAAGAAATAGCCGGTTTAGATATGACAAGAGAAGTAATTAGAGTTGCTCAAGTCTCTCAAGATAAAGATGAAAAATGGATATTAGATAAATATTCTTATCGTCTATTGGATCAAGAAAAGATCAGTGAAAACCTTTTAGAACACAAAGATTACTTGGCTGAAGAAATTAAATTAGCTTTGTCTAATGCAAAAATTACTTCAAAAAATGTCGCATTATCGATTCCAGTAACTAGTGCAATTATTAGAGTAGTTACCAGCCCACTAATGACAGATGATGAATTGCAGAAAGCGATTGAAACAGATTCTCTTTGGGACAACCTAGTTCAACTTACAGATAACTTAAATGATTATTCAATTTTTCATCAAATCATAAATAGAAATTCTAAAACTAATACAATGGAGATTTTATTTGTTGCTTCAAAATTAGCTGATGTAAATGCTTATTCATCTATTGCTAAAAAAGCTGGACTTAATCCGGTTATTATGGATGTTCGTTGTTTTACTTTAAAGAATGCACACGATAATACAAAATTTAAATCTATTACAAATAAAGGAAATTCAGCTATTTTAGAATTAGGTACAGATGAAAACTATGTAATGATTATTCATAATAATATTCCTGTAATTACTGATATATTTTTAAGACCTCAAGAAAAAGAACATATTCAGGATATTAAAAGTGAACAACTTTCAACTGAGGCAGACGCAGTTATCAGAAGATATGCGATGCAAGTTAAACAAGCAATTACCGATTATGAAAGTAAATATGAAAATAAAATTACATCTATTCAAGTAGTCTCTAGCCTAAAAAATATTTCATTTATACTTCCGGTATTTAAAAAGAATTTACCAACAACAAATTTTATTAACTTTGATCCCCTGCAAAGTATAAGCATACCTTCTTATAATAGTGAAAAAATATCTGGTGATAATCAATCACCATTATCATCAGTACTTGGTTTAGCTTACAGAAAATTAGATGTATTTGGTTATTATAAGTTTGTAACTGCTGTTAAAAATATAAACTTATTACCTAATAGAGACGCTGTCCGTCAGCAAAATAAGGTAAAGTTCTTATCTGGTTTTGCTTTTAAAGGTGCAGCAGGTGCGATTGCAGGTATTTATTTGATATTAACAGTCTTTTCATTTTTCCAGATTAGTAGCAATAAAGATAAATTAATAGAATTTGATCAAGTGCAAATGGAATTTGATAAAATGAATATTCAATTTTCAAAATTAGCAAAAAAAAGAAAAGAAATGCAGCTTGCATTGGATCTTGGAAAATTAGTTAATTCAAATCAAGCAAGATCTTATAGATCATTAGCACAAGTAACTAGGAGCGTTCCTCAAAGAGTACAATTTACGAAAATGACTTTTGATGGAAAAGATAGTTTAATTATTGAAGGGGTTGCTTTTTCTGATCAAGATATTTTAAATTTTATTTCAAATTTAAATGCAAAATCATTAATTGAACAAGCCTCATTGGCTGCGATGAAAAATCAAACTGGGGATCAAGCATCAGGTAATAATAATAAAAAGGGATTTACAATTAATTGTAAATTGAAATTGATATAATGGATTTAGCAAGTTTAAAAGATTTAGATCTAAATGATATATTTGCAAAACTTAAAAGTGGTGGTTTGGGTGATAAAAAAACTCTAATCAAATTTGGTGTTGGTTTTGCTGCTGTATTAATTTTTTTGATAGGTTATTATGCTTTTGTATCACCGATATTAAAACAACAAGAAGAGCAAATTAGTTTGATGAATGAAAACAAAATAAAGATTGGAGAGTTTAAAAATAATATTGGTACTTTAACAGCAACCGTTAAAAAATTAGAACCTGACTATGATAAAAATAGTAAACTTTTTCATAGTAAAAAAGAAGTTGAAGATCTTTATCAAAATATAAGCAAATTTGCGTTAATCAATGGTTTGTCAATAACTAATCTTAAAAAAGGTAAACCAAAAGCTGTTACTGGAGATGGGCAAGATCAAAACACAGAACAAACAACAGAAAATCAAGACGGGCAAAATGTGATGTATTATAAAATTCCTGTTGAGTATGAGATACAAGGAAATTTTTTAAGCTATCTTAAATTTAGAAGAGCTTTATCAAAATCTCAAAAAGTTATTAATTTTGATAAGGAGGAAATTACAACGATAGCTGAAATTCAAGGACAAATTCTATCAAAAGGTACTGTTTCAATTGTGGGGTTACCAAATGAATATAAATAATAAAAAAATATTAATATTTTTAATGACAATTATGCTTTGTCAGTTCCAAATGTTAAATTTAAAAGCAGATGATCATTCTTCTTTAGATGATGAAGAGTTGCCAGCAATTGATCCTTTTGCAGGAGGAGTTGGTTCTACAAATCAAGCAAGTGGAACAGATACGGAGGTAAGCTCAAATAATGGGCTTTTAAATAATATGAGATTGGTTGGCACAATTATAGGTGAAAACAAACAAATAGCAGTTTTTTCAGCTGCTGATGGTGGAGCGTATAAATATGAAGAAGATCAAGCGATTACAGATACCACGATGATAAGAAATATTTATTCTGATTTTGTAATTGTTCAAGATGGAGCAAATAATCTTTTTGAAGTTTATATGAATAATATAATTAAACCGAGTGATGGATAGTAAATGAATAAATATTTTAAAATTTTAATAGCACTATCATTTATCGTTCTATTACAATCTTGTGTAACACCTGGACAAAAACCAAAATCAGTTCATGGTGATAAACCTTTAATTGATACAGCTAAGATTATTGTTGATGGTCGTGCCGATATGGACAAGAAGGTTATTGATGGTCCTAAACCTTACGACACAAGCATACCAAGAGAAGATAAACGTAAAACGATAACAACTGAAAATGTTAAAAATTATGTCTATATTTCAGATGAATACCCTCACCTTAAACAAATGGTTAATATTAATTTTCAAGGCTTAGATTTTAAATATGTGATGTCAATGATGGCAGATATAGCAGATATAAATATTTTAGTAGGGGATGAAGTAAGTGGCACAGTAAATGCTAAAATTTATAATGTTGGTTGGGATGTTGCTTTTCAAACTTTGTTAGATATGAAAACTTTAGTGGCTGATGTTGATGTTGTTAATGGAATTATAAGAGTTCATACTCCTGAAAAATTAACTGCACAAGAAACTGCAAAATCTGCAAGAGCGGAAGTATTAAAGAAAAAAATTCAATTAGAAGAGTCTGTTGAGCCGATCTTAGCTGAAATATTTAGATTATATTATATTAGTCCTACTCAAGCAAAGACTACACTAGAAGCTTTATTTGCAACACAAGGTGCAGAGGGTGCTAGTACTATGTCTAACCTTTCAATTACAGTAGAGGATACTACTAGATCAATAATTGTTAGAGGTCACGAACCAGACCTCGATACTATCGATGCAGTTATAAGAGAAATTGATGTAAAAACTAAACAAGTTTTAATTGAAGCATTTATAATTGATGCAACTTCTACTTTTGCAAAAGCATTAGGTGCTAGAGTTGGAGCGATGAGTGTAAGTGAAAGAGGCGCTAAGGGAACAACTACTATTTCAGGAATGACATCTGGAGGAAATGCAGCAGCAACTGCTGGAGATATAGCTTTAGGGTCTGCGGCAGGAACTATTTCAAATCAAGGAATTTCTGGAACAAGTGGAATTGGAATACTTCGACAAATTGGAGCACGTGCTCTTAAAGTTGAAATTGAGGCATTGGAGTCTTTAGGTTTAAGTAAAACACTTTCTCAACCAAGTGTGTTTACATTAAATAACCAGGAAGCAACTATCACTCAAGGAACACAAATTGCCTATCAAACAACAGCAGATGGAACAACAACTACTGAATTCAAAGAAGCTGCACTATCTTTAACAGTTACCCCAAGCATAATAGGAGATGGCAACGTATTGTTAGATATAAAGGTCAATAACGACTCTCCGGTAACAGTTGCTGGATCTGACGAACCAGGAATTAAAACTAATTCAATTGTCACAAAACTTTTAGTAAGTGATGGAGATATTGTAGTAATTGGTGGTATTAAAAAGAACACCACAAACAATACGAATAGTAAAACACCAGGGGTTAGCAAAATACCGGTATTTGGAAACTTATTTAAAAGCAAAAATAATAGTGATGAATTAGTCGAATTATTAATCTTTATTGCACCTAGAGTGATTGAATAAGATGAGCAAAACTAAATTAGATGCCACTAGTGAACAAAATATTTTAAATATGCTAATGGAGAGCTCATCCATTTCAACTGAGCAAATGACTAAGATTAATAATACAAGCGCTGAAATAGGAAAATCAAAATTAGAAACTGCTTTTGAATTAAATTTTACTGATGAAGATAAGATAGTAAAAATTTTATCAACAAACTATTCTATGGATATTATAGATTTAAAAAAAACTGTAATAGATCCAAAGATTAAAAAAATTATTGATATCAGATATATTCAAGATAATTCACTTGTTCCATTTGAAATGGGCAGTGGAGTTTTAAAAATTGCAATAGCAGATGCATCAAAATTAAGTTTGATGAAAAACTTAAAAACAATGACAAAGATGGAGCCAGAATTATATGCTGCATCCATAAGCAATATAAATTCTTTTATTGAAAGATTTACAAAAAATGAAACAAAAAAAATATCTGATGCAAATGTAAAAGTTGAAAAGCTTGAAAAAACTAATGATGAGTTAGTTGAGGTTGGTTCAGAAGTAATTGTTTTTGGAAATAAACTAATTACTGAAGCTATCAATATGGGAGCAAGTGATATTCATATAGAATCTTTTAGAAATAGTGCACAAACACGATTTAGAGTAGATGGCATTTTAAAAGTGATAGATAAATATTCAAAGTTTTTACATGAAAACTATGATGCGGTTATTGCAAGAGTTAAGATAATTAGCAAATTAGATATAGCAGAACGAAGAGTTCCTCAAGATGGTGCTTCAACATTTAAATCTGATACAAAAGAAATTGATTTAAGGGTTTCGGTTTTACCAACAAAAAATAAAGAACGTGTTGTAATGCGTATATTAAATAAAGATGCAGGAGACAAAGCTTTAGCTGACCTTGGCTTTGAAGCTAAAGATTTAGAAAAATTAACTAAAGCTATTTCATCACCTCAAGGGATGGTGCTTGTTACTGGTCCAACAGGGAGTGGTAAAACAACAACTCTTTATAGTGTTTTAAAACATATTAATAAGCCAGGTATGAACATTTTAACAGCAGAGGATCCTGTTGAATATGAAATGGAAGGAATTGGCCAGGTACAAATTAAAGAGGCAATTGGTTACACTTTTGAGGAGGCACTAAGATCTTTCTTGCGTCAAGATCCGGAGGTGATCTTGGTTGGAGAGATCAGGGATAAGGCAACAGTAGATATCGCTTTGAAAGCTGCTTTAACTGGTCACTTAGTATTTAGTACGCTTCACACTAATGATGCTCCAAGCTCTATTACTCGTTTATTAAATATGGGAACCCCAAACTATTTAATATCTGCAGCTTTAACATTGATTATGGCACAACGTTTAGCTCGAAAAACATGCTTAGAATGCCGTATAATTGATGAAAATATTACTCCTAAACTCCTAAATTCTATTGGATTTTTACCAGAACAATCAGCAAGAGCTAAAATTTATAAGGGTGGTGGTTGTGATGAATGTGGTGGTTCTGGCTACAAGGGTAGAATGGGAATTTATGAAATTCTTGAAATTGAAAGTGAATTAAAAGCAGGGATTTTATCAAACCTTCAACAAAATGAATTAAATGCGATAGCTAAAAAAAATGGTTTTAGGACCATGCAGGATATGGGGCAAGAAATGTTGTTAAGTGGTGATCTTTCATTTGCAGAATATGAAAGAGTTTTACAATCTAGCTAATGTTAAATTTTGAATATAAAGGAATAGCTCTTGGTAAATATGTTGAGGGAGAAATTGAAGCCCTAAATAATGCAGAGGCTGCTCATAAACTTAAAGACAAAAAAGTTATTATCACAAAATTAAAGGAAGCTAAAAAAAAGAAAGTTGTTATTAAAAAAGAAAAAACTTCTTTTAGTTTTGGCACTGGAATAAAGCCACAAGAAATTTTAATTTTTTGTAAACAGTTTGCTACTATGCTTAGAGCTGGACTGCCTGTTCTAAATACTCTTGATATGTTAGAAGGTCAAACATCAAGACCTCCCATGAAAAAAGTTATTTCAACTATAAAAAAAGATTTAGAATCCGGAAATGCATTGTCAAAATGTTTTGAAAAACACTCGAAAATTTTTGATACAGTTGTTGTTAATTTAATCAAAGCAGGGGAGGCTAGTGGTAAACTTGATACTTTTTTACAAAAAATAGTAATCAATTTAGAGAAAAGAGAAAAAATTAAATCACAAATTAAAAGTGCTTTATTTTATCCAGGTGTTTTATTTTCAGTTGCAATTTTAGTAACTGTTTTTATGTTAATGAATGTTGTACCAACTTTTGTAGATATGTATGAAGGCATGGGTATGGCAGATGATCTACCAACACCAACAGCTGTTATTATGTCTATGAGTGAATTTGTTCGTTCTTCTGGTGGAATTTTTTTACTTATGTTTATTATATCTTTTGTATTTGGTTTTAAATTTTTAATTAAAAAAAATTATGAAGTGAGAAAAAATTGGCATCGTATTATGATGAAGCTTCCTATTTTTGGAAATTTAATTCAAAAATCAATTTTAGCAAAAGTATCCTTAGTTTTAGGAAACCTTAACCAAGCAGGGGTTGATTTAATTGAGAGTATAGATATTGCAAAATCAGTAACTGACAATGTAATTGTTGTTGAGGCATTAGAAAGAATTAAGAAGGGAGTTTTTTCAGGAGAAAGTTTAACGGATTTGTTTAATAAAGAAAAAATATTCCCAACAACCTTTAGTCAATTAATAGCAGTGGGTGAACAAACAGGAAGCTTGGATGAAATGTTTGGCTCTATTGCCATATACTACGAAGAAGAATTTGATGTGGCTGTTGCCAACCTTGCAAGCTTAATTGAGCCCATAATGATCGTATTTATGGGGATCACTATTGGTGGTCTAATGTTAGCTATGTATGCGCCTATATTTAACGTTGGTGCGATAATTGGGTGATTATTAGTCATTAGGCTTGATAAAATTTATTGACCTTTTTGAGTATAATCTCCATAATATTATTAATATAAAACACTAAAAAGGATTTAATGAAAAAAATTAAAAATAAAGGTTTTACACTTATTGAATTGCTAGTTGTTGTAGCAATTATAGGAATTTTAGCAGCAGTAGGTGTTGTTGCTTATAATGGATACACGGCATCTGCTAAGAAAAATGTAATTAAACAAATGCATGCCCAAACATTAAAATATGCTGCTGCAGAAGCTCAAAAATGTACTTTAGAAGGCACTACAGGTAAAGCATTTGGGTCGGCAACAGCAAACTGTGCTGCTATTAGTAGTGCTACTGGTGGTGTAACTGCTGCAGCTGCCTTAATAGCTAATGCAACAGATAAAAATCCTTACACTCAAGGTGCTGCGTTAGTATCAGGCACAACATTTGTTGAAGGACAAATAAGTATCAATGGTTCAGGCAAAGTTATAACGGTTAAATCATGTATGGTTACCGCATGTGCTACTGCTGCTAATCAACTACAAGGTACTGTTACAATTGAATAATAAATAATATTTTAAAATTAGGTACTACAGCCAAGGGTTTACTTTAATAGAACTCTTGGGTGTGGTTTCTAATTATTGCCCAGTATGAGCGTATTTTAGTAATAATTAGTAATAGCTTGTAGTACAGTAAATCAATTATGGAAATCGTTACAGCTTTACTATTATTTTTAAACGGAAGTATGATCGAGCATGTTTACAAGGCTGATCTAAAATCGTGTAATAAATCAAAAAAAATAGCAGAAAGTGTAGTTAACTCTAACAGTGTTGTTTTTGTATGTAAAAAAGTTAAAGCAAAAGTGACTATTGATGAAGGAACTAATACGAAAAAAATTGTTAAAGTTTTAGACGATAAAATTTTTACTGGATCAGGTACAGCTTTCTTTATATCTGATGAAGGTCATATGATTACTAACCATCATGTAGTTAATTATTGTAATATTACCAAAGTCAAATATTTTGGTAAGACAGTAACTGCTAAAATATTAGCTTACGATAGAGTAAATGATCTTGCACTTCTTGAAACAGATATAATACCAAAAGACAAATTTGATATTTCAAATAGAGATCCAAAATTATTAGATGATATTTACGTTGCAGGTTATCCTTTTGGCAAAGCAGTAAGCTCTTCTGTAAAGGTTACAAAAGGAGTTGTTAGTGCACTTGCTGGTTCACAAGATAATTATGCATTAGTTCAAATTGATGCAGCAATTCAGCCAGGTAATAGTGGGGGTCCGATTGTTAATACTAGTGGTGATGTAGTTGGAGTTGCGGTAGCCAAACTAGATTTTAAAGATGCAATGGAGTCTTATGGAGTTATTCCAGAAAATACAAATTTTGGGATTAAATCATCTATTCTTAAAAATTTTACTTCAGCAAATAGTATAAAAAATTCTGAAGAAGAGCCAAAGAAAGTTTCGACAGAAGTACTTGGAGAAAAAATACAAAATGCAACTGCTTATGTGGGTTGCTGGACAGCTGAAACAAAAATAGCAGCCATGAAAACAGTTAAAACTGTTTTTGGTCAACCACGTTTAGCATTTGACTTTATGTGTTATAATAAATGTAAAGAACGAAACCCAGATGGTATGTGTCAGCAGCAATGTGCATTAAATTAATCAAAACTCAAATACTTTTTAATAACAAAAAAAATTCAAAAGGTTTTACATTAATTGAACTATTAGTAGTTGTGGCCATTATCGGCATTCTTTCAGCAGTAGGAGTTGTATCCTATAGTGGATACAAAACTTCAGCAGAAAAAAAAACAAGCTGAAATTACACTAAACTCTATTTATTTAGCTGAGCAAGAATATAAATCTAATAATGGAGAATATTATATTAGCACATCTCAATTAAATATAGTTACTAATTTATTTGATAGTGTAGATGATTTAGATGGACAAGCATACACTTTTAAAACAACAGTCGCCGACACTCTTACTATTATTGCAACTAAAATTAGTGACGCAAGCTGTACAATAAAAATAACTCAAACAAAAAAAAAACCAGTTTCCAGTAGTAGTTGCTAGTTATCGACTATAAAATAATTTAAATTTTCTTGATTCTGTTTATATTTTGACTTGTTTGAAGTTCATCTAGTGACATTAAAAAAATATTAGTTTTGACTAAAATTAGTCTTTCTTAAAATAAAAACAAAAATTAAAGAAGTTATCATCATAATTAAAGCATAAGCTGCAGTTGGAACTTTTAAAATACTAATAAGTAGATAAGCAACTAAAGGTAAAATAAATAATTGACAAATAAAACCAATAAAAAAATCCTTTTGGATTTTTGATTACTCTTGAAAAATCACTTACCGTTAATGAGGCCCCTAAGCATAGCATAATAATGGCTAAAGCAATTGGAGCTATTGATGTTACAATTCCTATATTAATTTATTTTTTGGATTAGCTTTAATTTGATTAGAGATTCTGTATAATAAATTACTTAAAGAAACCATATTTTTATCCTGTAACTTAGAAACCACTTTGTATTGTTTACTTTGTGTGCTTAAACCAAAAGTATAAAGTTTTTTTTCATTAATTATCAAAAAATTATTGTTAACTAAAAATTTTAATTTTCTAACAACCGTTGCTCTCGGAATTCCTGATATATCAGCAATAGAAAATGCATTAATACCAATATGATTAGATTTTTTTAATTCTTTAAGATATTTTTCTCTATTTAAATTTTTATTTTTAAAAATTTTATTTTGAACAGTATTAATTAGCACAATGAATGCTACACATACTGTTTCTAAATCTTTAGTTTTGGTATATGTTTTCCAATTATTAGTAAAAGTGAATAAAAACTTATAAAAATGATACCAACAAAAAGAAAAGCTTTCTTTAATTGATTTTGAAATTTCATCTACACCAAAAGGTTCATCAGTTTTATCTTTATCGTTTAATATTTCACTAAAATTAAAAATTAAAATACTAAGATTTTTTAGAGTTTTATCAGCTTTAGCTGTTATAAATGCCGATCTATCTACAAAGATTTTTTTTTTCCACTTTTTTTTGATTACACCCTGTTTTTTTAATATTTCTATCTTTCTTCTTACACTTTCTCTAGGAATTCGAAGATCTTTTGAAATATCAATGATGTTAATATTTGGAATTTCTAATGATTTATCTTTATAAAATGTATCATAATCAACCATTAGTCCATTTTTTCTATAGAAAATAAAGTCTTTATTAATCAGATAAATTAAAATTATAAACTTATCGATACCCTTATAAACTTTGTAAGCATCAACAAGCCAAGTAGTAATTAGTGTATAATATGCTGGTGCTAATTTACTAAAGTTTTTATTAATAATTTCAAAAAGTTTTTCTTTATCTAATTGATTGGAAACACTTGGGATATTTTTCATAGTTTAAAATTTATTACAAACCAAGATATTTGAACCCATTATGGACAGTTGTCAATGAGACAAGGGAGTAAGCTTAAAAAGATAAGCTATACCTAATAAATTTAGTACAATTCGAGCACTAACATGGTTGTATTTATCTCTTATTCATTAATTTAAGCTAGTGAAATTTTTTATAAAAGCATTTTTTTTAGTATTTTTTATTTGTTTATTTAGCTTTAAATCATTTGCTGGAGTTACTTACGCCGGTGATGGTGAGAGGCTAGATCTATCACCAAGAAATGCATTCCCTACAGGTATTGCATGGAACAATGATAGATCCAAATTATTTATAACTGGAATAGGTGGTGGCCAGCATAATACTAACTTGTCTCTATTAAATAAATTTTAATTAATATGCTTAATTTTATAAAAAAAATATTCTCAATATTCTTAATTTTTAATCTAACTTTTGTTAACTCAGCACAAGCTGGTCCAACAAATCCTACTAGTGCTAGCGTTGGCACTGGTGGAGGTACTGGTACTGAAATTAAACCTCAAGCTATTGCTTTTAATGGTAATGGAACCAAGATGTTTGTGCTACATAATCGTACTCCTAGTGGTGGTGCCTCTTCAAATTTTGATAGAGTAGAGGAATATGATTTAAGCTCTTCTGTCTTTGATATATCACTTGGTATTGGAAGTATTCAGGATAGAAAAATTGTTAAAACTCAAGAAAATGCTCCTAGGGGTTTTGCTTTTAATAATGATGGAACCAAGATGTTTGTGGTAGGTGCTAATGGTGATGATGTAAATGAATATGAAATGCCTAATGACCCTTTTGATATTTCAGAGGCAAGCTTTGTAGATAGTGAGGATATTAGTGGTCAAGACACTGATCCTCAAGGTATTGCTTTTAATAATGATGGAACCAAGATGTTTGTGGTAGGTAATGCTGGTGATGATGTAAATGAATATACTTTAACAACTGGCTTTGATGTGTCATCTGCAAGCTTTGTAGATAGTGAGGATATTAGTGGTCAAGATAATACTCCTAGAGGTATTGCTTTTAATAATGATGGAACCAAGATGTTTGTGGTAGGTGATCAAACTAATAAGGTATATGAATATACGCTATCAGCAGCATTTGATGTGTCATCTGCAAGCTCTGTAGGTGGTTTTAGTGTTGCAAGTCAAACTACTACTGTTAGTGGTATTGCTTTTAATAATGATGGAACCAAGATGTTTGTGACAGCTAGAAGTGATGCCGATGTATATTCATATGATTTAGACGCTCCATTTGATATAGGTTTTACTGACCCAATATTAAGTTCATCAGTACCAGAAGATGATGATACTGGTGTTGCAATTAATGCAAATATTGTTCTTACTTTCAGTGAAATCGTTAATGTTGAAAGTGGAAATATAACAATTCATAAAACATCAGATGATTCAACCGTTGAAACATTTGATGTAACAGGCAGCAAAGTAACAGGAAATGGATCAACTGAAATAACGATTAATCCAGGAACAGACTTTGAAGATAATACTGAGTATTATGTCTTAATACCTAGTACTGCTTTTGATGATGTTGATAGTAACTCGTACGCTGGAATACCGACTTCTAAAACTACTTTAAGTTTTACAACCACTAATACAATACCCACATTAACCTCATCAGTGCCAGAAGATGATGATACTGGTGTTGCACTTGATGCAAATATTGTTCTTACTTTCAGTGAAATCGTTAATGTTGAAAGTGGAAATATAACAATTCATAAAACATCAGATGATTCAACCGTTGAAACATTTGATGTAACAGGCAGCAAAGTAACAGGAGATGGATCAACTGAAATAACGATTAATCCAGGAACAGACTTTGATAATAATACTGAATATTATGTCTTAATACCTAATACTGCTTTTGATGATGTTGATAGTGGCTCTTATGCTGGAATACCGACTTCTAAAACTACTTTAAGTTTTACAACCACTAATGCAGTACCCACATTAACCTCATCAGTGCCAGCTGATGATGCAACTGATGTTGAAAGAGATGCAAATATTATTTTAAATTTTAGTGAAAATGTTGATGCTGAAACTGGAGACATAGAAATTTATAAAACCTCAGGCGATGTACTTGTTGAAACTATTGGTGTAACGAGTGGTCAAGTAACAGGGTCTGGAACATCTCAAATAACAATTAATCCATCATCAAACTTTGATAGCCTAACTGAATATTATGTTTTAATAGATGCAACTGCTTTTGATAATAGTAGCAGTGGCTCGTATGCTGGAATAAGTTCCACAACTGCTTTAAGTTTTACTATTAAAGCAATGGTGGACCCTACAACAGATAAAAATGTTACAGGAAGTATTGATGCTCAAAATATGATGGCCAAAAATACTCTAAGTGGATTTACAAGTTTGATTAATGATCGACTAAGATATTTAAGACAGAATAGAATTAACAAAGATTTTACAAAAAATAATGTAAAATTAGATTTTGGAAATTCAATGTTAACAACTCTTGCAAAATTTATTCCAGCATCAAAAATTCATTTAACAAATGAAGTATTAACATCTCTTGCAACAGTTAGTCCAACATCAAAAACTTATTTAACAAATACAATGTTAACATCTCTTGCAAAAGTTACCCCAGCATCAAAAGTTTATTTAACAGACTATGTTCCTAAAAATTGGTCATCATGGAGTGAGGGCTCTGTTAGTATGACAAAGGTAGGAGATAATAAAAATTCTTCATCCAAAGACATAGATGTCCAGAGTTTAGCTTTAGGTTTTGACACAAAATTAAACAATAATGATCTATTAGGTTTTGCAATGCAATTTAGCCAAAGTGATACAGAAGTTGGAACTAGTGGAACAGGTATTGATAGTAACAATTATAATTTATCAGTTTATAGAACAAGACCATTAAACGCTAATAATTTTATTGAAGGATTATTTGGAGTTGTTTTAACTGAAAATGAGCTAGTTAGAAAAAGTGGAGCAAATACTTTAACAGGATCTCGAAATGGAACTCAAATATTTAGTTCAATTAATTACGCTGGTAAGCCTGTTAATAAAGAAGACTTTAATTTAACTCCAATAGCTCGAGTTGATCTTGGCTACACTGAATTAGATGGCTACACTGAAACTGGTACTGATGCACTAACATATGGTAAACAAACTGTTGAAAGTGGCTTAGCTTCAATTGGCCTAGAGATTAATGATGTTGTTAAATTTTCTAATAGCTCTTTAAAACCATTTGGTTCATTTCAGTATGGATTAGATTTTAGTAATTCATCAGATACAAAAATGAATTACGTATCTGATACCTCGACGATTTACGCTTATACTACAGGTATAAATTCTACACATTTATTAACTGCTGAAATGGGATTTAACTATGAACTACAAGATCATTTAAAATTAACAGGTATTTTAAAAAGAATTCAAGGTAGTGAAAGTCAACAAACAAACAATGTAAGGTTTGGCTTTCATTATATTTCTCAACGTGAAACAGAGTATGCTATGAGTTTAGATGGCTCTGATGAACTAACGACAGGACTAAATATATCTAAAAATATAAATGGTTTTGATATCAAATTAGGATCAAACTATAGCTTGATGAGTCAAATCCCTGATTATGGTGTAAACTTGAAAATTTCAAATAAATTTTAGTAACTTTCAATTTCATTAAATATTCTTAGAATCTTTATTATAATTTTATTAAAAGATTTATTTAGGTGTTTTTTCCAATCATTTTTGGCAATTATGGAAGGACAAGTTTAAAAGCTTTAAAATTGACTAATAGCATAAATAATTTAATTCGATTTGGGCACTAATACGGTTGTATTAATTGACTTTTCATTACTCTACGCTCGTGAAAAGTTTTTTCAAAATATTATTTATTGTATTTAGTTTTTTAGCTTTATTTTATTCTAATTCTTTTGCTTTTTTAGAATTTAAGCAATCAAAAGATATTTCCTCTGACATTGATGAATTAAGGGGTATATTCATAAAACCTGATGGAACAAGAGTATACGTCACTAATGATAAAGACGAAGATGATCAATCAGTTATAGAATATTCTTTAACGACACCATTTGATATTAGCACTGCAGTTAAAATTTCAGACACACCACTTACAATAGAAGAAAGTGGAGGTACAGAGGTTATGAATAACCCACACGCTATAGTATTTAAAACTGATGGAACAGAAATGTATGTAATTCGAAGCGATGGAACATCAGGTAATAATGTTTCTATAGAGCAGTTTACTTTATCTACACCCTGGAATACCTCAACTCTATCTTGGACTGCAAGAACAGCACTACGGGCCGGATGTACTACAAGTATACAATCAAGAGGTATAAGCTTTAAACCAGATGGAACTCGTGTATTTGTTGGAAATGAAGGTAATAATATAATAGCTCAATATGATTTAACAACACCTTGGGATATTACGAGCATGACCAATCAACAATGTTCGGGTAGTATTCAGTCTGATGAAAGTTCATTAAGAAATATACAACTTAGTTCAGATGGAAATTTTTTATATGTTGGTGGAAATAGTGGGGATGATATCAATAAGTATTCATTGTCATCACCATATAACATTACTTCAATTACCCTTAAAACATCTTATTCAATAGTATCTCAAACTGGAAATATGAGAGGATTTATATTTTCGTCAAATTTTACAAAACTATATGTTACTGGAGACGATGGATCTAGTTCAGGTGATAATGTAATTTATGAATATAGTTTAGCTTGTGCTGGCACAATTACTTGTGATCCTATTAATGATAAAGATGTTACAGCAATCATTGAAGCAAATGTTGAATTATCAAAACGTATAATTCAAAACATTAATCTTCCAATCTTTCACCGAATGGAGTGGTTAAGAAGACATAAAAATAAAGACAATCTATCAAATCTTAATGCAGAAATTGATTTTACAAATACAAAAATATCAAAATTAGTTAGTGCCCTTAAAAGCTCAAAAAAAGAAATTGATAGAAGTTATGATAGTGATGATTGGTTTCAATGGAGTGAAGGTAGAGTTAGCTTGGGGAAAAATAAATCTTCAACTTCATCATCAAGAGATTTTCATAGTTATGCTATCTCAATTGGTGCAGATAGAATTAAAGAAGAAGATAGAAACACTATGTATGGATACGTTTTTCAGTATGGAAAAGATAATGTTGATATTGGATATAAAGGAAGCAAATTAGATACAGATGCTTATAGTTTAGCGTTATACGGCACTAAACTTAGAGATGATCACGTTTTTACTGATGCATTAATTGGTGTTAGTTTGCTAGTTGTAGATCAAAAAAGAGTTACTTTTGGTAACACCCTAAATGGTGACCGAGAAGGGCAACAGATATTTGGATCATTTAATTTTGGAAAAAGAATAGTTGATGAAGACATAAATTTAAATCCCAGCATCAAATTAGATTTAGGATACACAAGACTAAAAGCTTTTAGAGAAAAATCAACTGCAGTAAACAGTTTGACAGACGTATTACTTTATAAGGATCAAAATATTAAATCTGCATTAGCAACACTTGGTATACTTTTAGACAAAACAGATACAGATAAGGAAGAGGATGAAATTATTAATCATCATGGGCGATTAGAATATATTGCAGATTTAAGCTCATCATCAGATGCAGAGTTTTATTATCTAAATAGCCAAAGTACAGTTTATAATTATAAAGTAGATAATAAGTCAAAACATAATTTTAGAATTGGTTATGGTGTTGATGTAACTTCGATATCAGGATGGTCATTAGTTGGAAATTTTGAAAAATTTAAAACTAATGGAAAAGGTTATAGTAACGACATTTATCTATCTGTAGGGTATGTTCCAGTTGATAAAATGAAATTTGTATTTGATGTAAATAATTTTGAGAAAACTAGTTTATCATTAACCAATAACGTAAATGAATTTGATTTTAAAATGAGTTCTAACTATAATTTTTTAAGTGAAGTACCTGACTATAGTGCAGGTATTGAATTGTCAGCAACATTTTAATTATATGAAATTTATAAAAAACTTTATTTTAATTTTAATATTTATACTTCCGATCTCTAATTCATTTGGAGCTATGCACACTTTTGTACAGAAGGCAGCAGTTACCGATGGCACTAATAATGATCCAAGTGGTGTTCATTTTAATCCTGCTGGAACAAAAATGTTCATATTATCTCAATCACCAGATAATTCAGCTGATGATGTTTTTTCGCATGTAAGTGAATATAATTTAAGCACACCATTTGATGTCTCTACAAAAACTTATGCAGGTGATGGTGAAAGATGTATTTTGAACAATGGTGAGGGTAATAGATCAAGTGAACATGGTCCTACAAATTGGATGCATGATTTAAAATTTTCTCATAATGGAATGATGTTGTTTGTAGGCAGAGGGAATGCAGGTTCAGATGATACAAACGCTGATAGAGTATTTAGATTTGATTTAACTTCACCTTACGATATTTCAACATGTAATTTTCCTGTAGGTTCAGCTGTACATGCAACTTCAAATCTTGATGATGATGATCTGCAAGATGGGAGTAATGCTGGAACTGTTGCTGCTTCTTCAAGGAATAATAGGCTTAGAGGTTTTGACTTTAGCAATGATGGAAAAAAATTATTTGTACTTTTTGGTGGCTCTGGTTCAAATCATTATGTAAGGTTATTAGAATACCAATTATCAATTGCATATGATTTAAGCACTATATCAATTGTTACAGATGCTGGAATAAGACTTCAGGATCCAGGTTCAAGTATCACTCCTGTAGGTAATGCCAAGGGATTTGATTTTAGTCCAGATGGAAAAAGGTTTTGGGTTGTTGATCACGCAGGAACCAATTTTCCTAGAGATATAACTCAAGTTTCTCTTGGTGTGGCATTCTCTACTTCTTCATTTACAATAGATGGTACAGTTGAATTCATCAACAGTGGAAGTGGTGGTGCTCCACAGCCAAGTGGACTTGCATTTAGCACCAATGGTTTAAAAATGTACACGATGAACGATGAAGATGAAGATGTTTTAGAATATGATTTAGTTTGTCCTTTTAATATTATTGCAGGAAAATGTCCTCCAATTACAGAAAATAGTATTAGAACTGGAATTGTAGAAGCGCAAATAATGATTGCTAAAAGAACTATTGATCATTCAACTAAAAGTGCCTTAAACCGTTTAGAATGGATAAGAAGAAATAAAGATAATCAAAATTTATCAAATCTTAATATTGATTTTAATTTTAATACTGCCACTCAACTTGATAACCCATTGTTAAATTACTGGGTTAAAAAACTTCCAGACAGAATACTTTCAGTTAATAAAAAAGTAGAAAATGGTCGGTCTATAACTATTAGTCAGAAAGATATAGATAATAGAAAATTAAATAATTTTACCACTACAATTAAATCAGATAACTCACTATTAAATTCTTGGATGGATAAACTTCCAGAAAAAATAACTGCACGTCAAGCATCTCTTGAAAAAAAGACAGAAGATAAACAACAAGATATTTTTTTTTGGAGCGAAGGAAGTATTGCAATTGGAAGAGTAGGAGACACAAATATTTCTTCATTTAAAAAGATTGACACTGAAGCAATTACACTTGGAGCTGATAAATTTACTGATAATAATGGAATAAAAGGATTGGCATTTAGAATCGGTAACAATAATGTCGATGTTGGAATGGGAGGAAGTAATATAGATACTGATACATTCAACCTTAGTTATTATTCTACTACCCCAATTGAAAATGACACAAAATCTGAGGATATCGTTATTGGTTTTGGTAAATTAAAGTATGATATTCTAACTGTTTTAGACGGCGAACATATAAAAGCCAGTAGAAATGGTAGACAAGTGTATGGGGCAGTTAAGTCAAAAGATGAGATCAAAAAAAATAATTTTATTTTAATTCCTTCTATACAAGCTGATGTTGGGTACACAATATTAGATGGATATACAGAGTCTGGTATTGGTGCAATTAAAGTCGAAGATCAAAACATACAAACATTAAAACTAAGAACAGCGATGGGAGTAGTGGATGGTTTCCCAAATAAATCTACTTTTTGCCCAGGTGTGAAAAATAAAACCTGTTTTATAAAAAGACACGGTAAATTAGAATATATGGCTGATTTAAGTCGTTCCTCTAATTTTAAATATACTTATGTTTCAGATAATACTTTAGATTTTCAGGAAAAATTATACTCAGGAGCTTTACATAATGTAAATGGTGAAGTGGGTATAGATATAATTTTACCTGATAGTTTGAGTGTCTTTTTAATATATGAGCGTAATCAAGCTCTTGGAACTGGACACACAGATAACATCATTATTACGATTGGATACTTACCAAACAAAAAAACCAACTATGCTTTTAAAATAAATGGATCAGATAATCTAGGATCTGAGTATAAGATTAGTAAAAATATTAATGATTTTGAAATTGATTTTAAATTAAATAATCAAGATGTATTGAAACCAAATACTATTGATGAAGCAATGGTTAAATTAAAGAAAGTCTTTTAATTTAACAAAACCTTTATAAAAAACAAACCTTAAATCTCAAATACCTTTTGGGCCACACATTATTTTAGGTAGTTTAATATATTTTTTATATGGAGAGTTTTTATATAATTTTGTTTTGAAAGTTTAAAATCATGTAGTGGAAAATTCTTTTCGATCAGTCCACCATTTTTCAATAACACTAAGTGAATCTTTTTCTAGAGTATAAAATTTTATTCTTTTATCTTTTTCACTTATTGTCTTTATAAAATAACCTTTTCTTAAACCTTCGTTTAAAATAGTTTGTATGGTTGTTCTTTTCCCCAATTTCTTTGGAATGGTTTCACAGAGAAATTCAAAACTTACAGGATGATTTTTATTAAAACTTGCTAGGGAAATTTCTAAAACTATTACAGAATGCAATCTGGTTTCATAATAGAAACCTTTTATATCTGTTGTATTGCTAAGATCATAAAATTCTTGAAGATATTTTTCTGTTTTATATTCTGCAGCGTTATTAGTCATAAGGTATTTTTTATCGTATAATACTGGTAGCAAAATAACATAACAAATTTCAACAGTTTTTTTGTTCAATTTAAAGGGTTAACATCTAGTAATGATAGATAAAGTTAATATCCTTGCAAAAGAGAATAAAAATATATCTGATTTTCATCTAAGAGGGGGTTCGGACATATCCTACAGACTACAGCAACTAAAAAATGAATTCAAGTTGTACAATTAAAATCACTGAGACTAATAAAAAAGCAGATATAAGTAATGGCTGTTAGTTATGACTAAATTATTTAAATTTATTTATTATAACACCGCTTTTGGAATAGCATTGTGGGTAATTTTATTTCTTTATAAAATTAATATTTGGTTAGCAGTTGTTGGCTCAATTATTGTTATGTATCTTTTTATAAAAATTACATCAAAAGTTTTAATATTTATTAATAATCTATGAAAAAATTAAATAAAGGTTTTACATTAATTGAATTGCTAGTCGTTGTAGCAATCATCGGTATTCTAGCTGCAGTAGGTGTGGTTGCTTATAATGGGTATACGGGTGCTGCTAAAAGAAATGGGACTATAGCTAATCACAATAATTTAAAAAAGTGGGTACAATTACAGATAATGAAATGTGAAATAGATTCCAGCGATAAAATTATATTTAGAGAAAATGCCCATGGTAGAATGGGTCATTTTAATTGTCCCATTAATGCTAATTCAGCAATAAATTATTTTGAGGATCATTTTTATTACGGAGGTTGGAAAAATTTATATGGTATGACAACAAAACCTGTTTGTGCATCTTGTTATTTTGAACAAGGAAAAGCAGCTAATTGGATGATAAAAGAGAGTGTTGGAGCTATTCAATTGGATAGTATTAATGCTAATACATTTAGAATTGTAACTTACTATTTAGATCAAGATAATAATTTTCAAAATCTCACTGACTTAGTAACGATAGAATAAAATTGTAGAAGCTAATGAATGGATAAGCTAAAGATGATTGATAGGATTTAATAAAAAGATTGGCTCAGTAACAATAGAGAATAGAAGGATATGAACCGTAAAGCATTCACCCTAATAGAGCTCCTAGTCGTAGTAGCCATCATCAGTATCTTAGCTGCAGTAGGAGTGGTTGCTTATAATGGGTATTGGGATAGTGTAAAAATTAATTAGATTGATTAAACCCAGACTCTGTTGTTTCACTTATCTTAAAGCTCATTGAAAAAAGACCTTGTTTGACTGAAATAATATAAAAATGATTTTTTCCATCACTAGTTCCAGCTGCCGAATCTTTACCAATAGTAAATCCATTAATTCCAGCACCTGATACCTTGACTTTATAATTACTAGAAACATTATGAGTTATACTTTCTTTTGTGCCCAATCTAGCAATTTCTCTTCCATTAACTTCTATTTTAGCTAAAATTCCACCACCCATAAATCCTCCTTCTCTAGTAAAATATAAATTTGTATTTCCATTGCTTGATGATGCTATAGATGGTTTAATTTTACTTCCAGTGCCAGAGCATGCAGATAATAATGGAATTAATATTATTAAAATTAATAGTTTTTTCATTACAAAAATCCTAGCATTCCAGAGTTATCGTGTCCATAAATTTGAGGGGCTTTTGGTCGACATTCACAATTCAATTAAGGATTTTTCTTATAGAGATGCAATTTTACTTAAGTAAACTTTAATATTTTGATGGATATTTTACAGTTGAATTCCGGTAGTTTTTTTTTGTCATTTAAATGATAACTTTTTAATGAATATATTAAAATAAGGAAATTAAATGAAAAAAATAATTTACATAGCATTATTAATGTTTGGTTTTTCAAATTTTGTTAATGCAGCAGAAGAAGGACAGTTTAGGGGTGGTGTTGAATTGGGTTGGACACCAATTGAAATTGAAGCTGAAAAAACAGCTCAAGCAATAGCTAATGCGTCAGGATCAACAGTATTGGTAGAATATGATAAAGGAGCTTTTGTAGGAAGAGTATTTGGTGAATACGGTATTGCTTCAAATTTAGGAGTAGAAGTGGGTTACTTTCAAACATCAGGTGCAGGTGCAACTTATAAAATAGGTGCAGATAGTGCTTCTGAGTCTTATGATATACATGGTTTGGATATCTCTGCAGTTTTTAGTAGTCCAGGAGGTTTGTTTGGTAAAATTGGAATACATTCATCAACTATTGATGGAGAAGCAAATGTAACTATTGGTGGAACTTCATATGCAGCAACAGCAAGTAAAACTGGAACTGGTGCTTTATTAGGAGGTGGAATTGAAAGTGGTAATACAAGATATTCAATTATTCATTATGCTGATATAGGTGGCATAGATACAAGTGCAACATTCTTTTCAGTAGGTTATCTATTTTAATATAAATTTTGTAGGGTGGTCCAGCTAACTGGGCCATCTAACCATATTTTCTTACAAGCTTCATGGCTATCTCATTTACTATGGAGACAATTGGTATGTGTTAGGACTTCTATTTAATCGTGAATGATTCAACTGAATTACGACATATGTACGACCAAGAGCAATTTAAAAGTTAACCAGCAATATAAATAAAGAGTAATAGAAGAGTGTGAAGGGGCGTTCTGTTACCCGGTGCCCCGGACCGTGCTTCTATAATCCTTATTTTGCAAAAAAAATTTACAATTAAATATTGATAGTTTTATTTATTAAGTTTTGAGCTAACTTTATCTATGAAAAAAATTATAGGGATCGTAGTTCTGGGCTTATTGTTGAGTGGAAATGCTTATTCTAAATCTTACACTGGTGAAGGAGAGGTAAAACTTAGTAATCAAGTAATTAGTAATTTTGAAAATTATATTAAACTTAAAAAAGTTAAAGGCCAAAAAGCAGACCCAGGTATATTTATGATAACTTTAGATGGATCAAATTCATATTATTATTATTGTAGCCACAATTTTGGAGGCGGATGTATGAATAATGCAGGACACGCTGAAGTCACAGCATGCAAAAAATATACCAAAAAAGAATGTAAAATATTTGCAAGAAAAAGAAGAGTAATTTGGAAAAATGGTATCAATGATGGAAAAAGCAAATCACAATTTAAAAGTAAAATGTCCTATTCAGAAATGAAAGATAAGCTTGCTTCACTTGGTTTTATTGGAGATGCTATCAGCTCAACTACTAATAAGAAAAAAGCTAAAATAACAAAAAAAAAATCAGAAGATAAAGATGTTGTTGCTAAATTAAAAGATCTCAAAAAACTCTTAGATGATGGTGTGATTTCAAAAGAAGAATTTAAAAAAGCTAAAAAGAAAATTTTAAATTAAAGGTTTGGTATGAAACGAAGTGGTTTCACCCTAATAGAACTCCTAGTCGTTGTAGCCATCATCGGTATCCTTGCTGCAGTAGGTGTGGTTGCTTATAATGGGTATACAGCAAGTGCAAAAGCTAATGCTGTTAAACAAATACACTCTTAAAGTATTTTAGATCATTCGTATAGATTCCTGTTCGTTAGTAAAACCTAGCTTTTATATTGGTGTTCACTTTTGATTCACTATTTAGAAACTGTATGTGTGCAAGAGTGTTAGTGAGTTTCATGGTACAATCACTGACTCGTTTGTAATTTGCTTATGGTACAGCAGTGTATTGCTGTTATTACTCTAGGGTCTAGTTAACTTCTCAATTATCTGTTTCATAAATTGTAGAAACCCAACGTTAACAATTAAAGAAAGGTGAACTATTATGACTGATGAAATAAAAAAGGATTTTGCTTCTGTTGAAGTTCCATGCTTTTTTATGGCTTTATTATTTGGTTATGTTTTTTGATTTTTTGCTTATTTTTAGTACAATTATCCTGGCTTTTTTTTATTATAAAAAATATCGAAAATTTTTATATAATTTAATAACACTTTTCAATAGTTCTTGCTTTTTATACTAAAATTTGACATAACGCAGAAAAATTTAACATGGCTTTCCATAATGAGTGACCAAAATATTATAAAAAAAACAGAGCAAGAGACTCTAAATACCTTCAAAACTGAAGTTCCATCCATAGATTTTCATCATAAAGATGAAAAAAGTTTTAATGAATTTTCAAAAAACACCGAAAAAACTTACAGAGAATGCTTTAAATTTCCACCTAAAATGTTTTCTAATACGGAGCTTATAGACTTTGGAGCTGGTACTGGGCACAACACTATATCTCTTGCTAACTGGGGCGCAAAATGTACCTTGGTTGAATTAAGTGACAAATCTTTAGGAATTGCTAAAGAGGTTTTTAAATTAAGAGCAAAAAATTTAGATGATCACAAATTTGTAAATAGCTCTATCTTTGATTATGAGGAAAAAAATAAACTATATGATATAGTGCATTGTAGGGGTGTTCTTTCACACACTGCTGGAAAAGAAAAAGCTTTTAAAAAAATAAGCTCTTACCTGAAAAAGGGTGGCTATCTGATTTTTGGAGATCCAAACAAAGCTGGAGGGTTTCAGAATATGTTACAAAGGTATGCGTTGTATAAATTTTCTAGCAATGATGAGGAAATTGTTAAAAATTCTGAAATACTTTTTAAAGATGATATTGATAGAAGCCAGGCAGCAGTGCCGAGAACTAGAAATGAGATTATATACGATAGATGGGTTATCCAAAGTCAAGACGATCCTTCTTTAGAGGAAGTGACTAAATGGATGCGGGATTGTGGACTAAAGCTTTACTCGGCATATCCAGCCTATCCTCAATTCCTTTTAACAGATTCATACTATAATAAAAGTAAAGTAGATTTTGAAAAAGTAAAAAATATTCCTGTGTTGTCTGAAATACTTTGGATGATGAAAACAGAAGATGATATTTCTGAAAGTAAAACAATAGAAAATGATCTTGGTGTTCTTAATAACCATTTTAGCAAATTTGCATCTTATGTTGCAAACTGTAATACAAAAACTAAAATAGAAACTAAAGAATTTTTTGAATTATCTGATGATATTTTAAATTCAATCGACAATGTTAAATTTGTCAATAATTTAAAAGATAAATTTAAAAACTTTATCTTGGAGTCAAAACAATTAGTAGAGATAGTAAATAGTAAAAATTTAAATGATGTTGATAATTATATAAAAAAATGTTCAATACTATTTAAAGGTCCTTGTGGCGTGCGCCATGTAGATTTTATTGCACACAAAGGAGAATAAAAAAATTATATATTATGTTTGAAAAAATTAATTCCCATAATGAATGGGATAAAATCAAAGAAATAATTGTAGGTACGGGAAAAAATAGCACAGCAACTCTTACTTGGAAAAGAGATAAAGAAGTAGATCAAAAAAAACTTGAGCAAGCAACTAAGCTTGCAAAAGAAGCTTGTCCTCAGTGGCTATATGATGAAATAGAAGAGGATTTAGATGGCCTTGCAGCAACTTTAAAAGATTTGGGCGCTATAGTTCATAGACCAAAGGCTTATGATCTTTCAAAAATTTACTCATCTCCATTTTGGTATTCTAATAGCAACAACCTTTATAATGCCAGGGATTTAAATTTAGTAGTTGGAAATAGTGTAATTGAAAGCCCTTCATATTATGCAAGCAGATATTATGAAACTACAGGATTTTATGAAATTTTTTATAAATATTTTGAAAAGGGTTTTAAGTGGATTGCAAGCCCAAAACCAAAGTTAGATTATGAAGCTGTACTTCCATATTTTAAGGATCATGATAATCGAGAGCTAACCTCTGAGGATGTTAAGCACAAAAATCTAACCGAAGGAAGGTTGGAAAAACTTCATAAATTAGCTGAAAAAGAAATTCTTTTTGAAGCTGCTAATACATTGAGGCTAGGTAAAGATCTTTTATATTTGGTATCTTCTTCAGGAAATTACCTTGGAGCAAAATGGTTACAATCAGTTTTGGGAGATGAGTACAAAGTGCACATAACGAATGATTTATATAGATCTAGTCATATAGACTCTACTTTAATGGCATTAAAGCCAGGTCAGATATTAATGAACAGCGCAAGAGTAACTGAAAAAAATTGCCCCCCATTATTAAAAAATTGGGACAAAATTTATTTTGAAGATGTCGCGCCAACTTCAGAAGTTGAATTAAAAATTCAAAAAGAAATTAGAGATCCAATAGCTCATAAATTAAAAGAACTGGGCTTTACATCCAATATTGAAGAGATGTCTTCTCCATGGGTGGGCATGAACTTGTTATCCTTTGATCAAGAAACTGTATTAGTAGATAAAAGACAAGAAAAATTAATTAAATTATTAGAAAGCAAAAAGTATAAAGTTGTTCCTATATCTCTTAGACACATGTATACACAAGGTGGAGGTATACACTGTGCAACACTTGATACAGTGAGAGAAAGCAAGCTTGAAAGCTATTTCGATTAAACATTAATGGTGTATCAATCTAAGTTCGCTCATGGAATCATGTTTCATAGATTCCAGGATTTAAAAAACAAAAATGCGAGCTATGGAGCACTAACTTCTCAAAATCTTACAAAATTAATTAACTTTATAGGTAGGAAAAGAATTTTAAATCCTGATGAATGGATCAGTAGATTGAATAAAGGTAATTTAAAAAAAAATCATATATGTTTAACATTTGACGATGGGCTCAAGAGTCAAATTAAAGTAGCTTTGCCTGTCCTCGAGAAGTTTAATTTAAAAGCTTTTTGGTTCATACATTGTAACACCTTGCCTAACAACTTTGATAAAAGTGAAATATTTTCGATTTTGATTGTTAAAAAATTTAAGACATACAAAAAGTTTATAGATAAATTTTTTAAATATATTGATATTGAACCAAAAATATTTGAATCAAAAAAATTTAAAAAATACTATAATGACGAAACTAGTTTATATGATTTTTATTCAGAAATAGAACTAAAATATAAATTTCTTAGGGATATTCACTATCCAAGAAAAAAATTTGAAAATATAATGGAAAATTTTTTTTTATATTTTAAATTAAATATAAAAGATTTTTATAAGAATACCTGGTTAAATAAAAAAGATTTAATAAACTTAAACAAAAAAGGACATATGATTGGGATGCATTCATTTTCACATCCCTATAGAATGTCATCGCTACCAAAGAAAAAACAAAGTGCAGAATATAAAAAAAATTTTGATTATTTAAGATTTATTTTAAAAAAAAACCCATTAGCAATGTCTCACCCTTTAGACTCATATAACAAATATAGTCTAAAGATTTTAAAAGATTTAGGAATATTGTGTGGATTCAGATCACACTCAAAAACTTCAAATGGATTAAAAATAAATCACTCTACTCTAGAAATGGCAAGAGAAGATCCTGTAAATATATTAAAATTTATAAAAATTAATTTACAATCAAGAATTAAAACTTAATTAAAAATTTATTCATAAAATATTACTTTTAAAATTAATAAAATAACTTATTATAAAAATTAAAGTGAAAAAAACCAAAGTAGATAAAAATATAATTTTAAAGAATAAAGAATGGTCTTTTTCTAAAAAGATTGCACCTTTATTCGATTATCATATCAATAAATCAATTCCATTTTATAAAGATTTTCAGTGGTTGTGTAATGAGGTATCAGACTATTTCATAAAAGATAAGTCTGTTGTATATGATTTAGGTTGTTCAACAGGTTCCTATACAAAAAAACTTGCTTTAAGACATAAAAATAAAAAAGGTTTAAAAATTTATGCAATTGATGTTGTTTCTGAAATGATTAATTTTGCTAAAAAAAAAAATAAATTAAAAAATATTATTTACACAAAAAAAAATATAAATAAGTTGAAATTTATAAAAAGTGATTTTGTTTTATCTTTTTATACTCTGCAATTTATTAATCAAAAATATAGACAATCAATTATAAATAAGATCTACAAAAGCCTTAATTGGGGTGGAGGTTTTTTTTTCGTAGAGAAAGTAAGATCTTATGATGCAAGAACACAAGATATGAGTAATGAAATTTATAAAGAATGGAAAAAAATTATGGGATTTACAGATGGAGAAATAAACTCAAAAACAAAAAGTTTAAAGGGGGTTTTGGACCCCTTTTCATCAAAAGGAAATTTATCAATGATTAAAAGAGCTGGTTTTAAAGATTTTTCAGTTATTGGAAAGTTTATATGCTTTGAAATTATTTTAGCTATAAAATAAATTACAATAAAGAGTTTTTTTATAAATGAATATGGACTAATTAAATAAATAACAAAGATAATCAGACAATTGAGCCATTAGTACTGGTTAGCTACACGCATTACTGCTCTTCCACATCCAGCCTATCAAGGTGGAGGTACACACTGCGCAACACTTGATACAGTGAGAGAAAGCAAAATGAACAGCGTATTAACATTGATGATCAATAACTTTAGAGCGCTGAAAGAAACAGCAATACACTCTTAAAGTATTTTCATAGTATGAAGATATGAAAGTACCGATTCTTATACCCAATATTTTTAATCACCCATTTACTTATAACTCTGATTTAAAGCTTAAAGTGGGTGACTATGTTGTTGTACCATTTGGAAAATCTGAGCTTACCGGAGTAGTTTGGGATGAGTTTGAAAAAAAAACCAATAAAAGTTTTGCAATTAAGAAAGTTTCAAAAAAGCTAGATGTTCCATCTTTAAAAAAAAATACTATTAAGTTTTTAAATTGGTTTTCAGAATACAACATGACCCCCAAAGGTATGGCCTTAAAACTTCTATTATTAAGTAGTAACGCGATAGAAAAAATTTCAAGTGAAGTGTACGAGCAATTTAAAATTGATATTAAACAAAACAAAATTGAACTTTCAAAAGAACAAAAAAGTTGCTTAAGAAAGATGAATATTTCTAATCAAAAATTTAGAGTACATGTTTTGCAGGGTACAACAGGATCGGGTAAAACGATGGTTTATTTTGAGGCTTTAAAAGAGATAATTAACAAGGGTTTTCAAGGGTTAATTCTATTACCAGAAATTGGATTAACAGGGCAGTTTCAAAATAAATTTATAGAATTTTTTGGATTCAAGCCAGCCGTATGGCATTCAGGCATCACAAAGAAACATAAAGAAATTATTTGGAGTGGAATTGCTAATGATAAAATTAAAGTTGTAATCGGTGCTCGGTCCTCATTGTTTTTACCTTTTAAAAAATTAGGATTAATTATTGTTGATGAAGAACATGATCAATCTTATAAGCAAGATGAGGGAGTAACTTACAATGCAAGAGATATGGCAATTTCAAGAGCATTCTTTGAAAATATCCCAATCAATTTAATTACAGCTGTCCCATCTATTGAAACTTATGATAATATTAAAAAGGACAAATATAGCTTATCAAAACTTGACCAAAGATATTTAAATGCACCTTTGCCAAAGTATGAAATAATTAATCTAAATAATTCAAAATTAGAATCTCAATCCTGGATTTCAAAAGAAACAATTGAAAAAGTAAAATTTCATCTTGAAAAAAAAGATCAAGTTTTATTTTTTTTAAATAGAAGAGGTTTTTCACCTCATGTATTATGTAAAAAATGTTTTACTAGTTATTCATGTCCAAATTGTTCAATAAATTTGGTGTATCATAAAAATAAAAAAAATTTATTATGTCACTACTGTGGATATAAAGCCTTACTAGATAGAGACTGTTCTAAAGAAGGAAAATGTGATTTTATTTTTAGTGGACCTGGAGTTGAAAGGATATCAGAAGAGGTCAAAAAAATTTTTCCTACTAAAAAAACAACTATATTTTCTAGCGATACAATGAACAAAAAAAGTTCAGCAGATATTTTGGAAAAGATTATAAATAATGAAATTCAAATTTTAATTGGAACTCAATTAATTTCAAAAGGATTTCATTTTCCAAGTTTAAACTGCATTGTTGTTGTTGATATTGATTTATCTTCACAAGGTCATGATTTAAGAGGTGCAGAAAAGAATTTACAATTATATCATCAACTTTCAGGTAGAGCGGGAAGGACAGGAAAACCTGCTACTGTTTATTTTCAAACTTACAATTTAGATACCAAGATGATTACAGACATTACAAATAAAAATCCTGATATATTTTTAGATAAAGAGCTTGAAATTAGAAGAGAAAATAATCTTCCACCGTTTCAAAGATTTATTGCCTTAATAATTACAGGTACCAATGAAAGAGAACTTGAAAAAGAAGCTTATAAATTTAAAACTTTTATAGAAAACTCAGTGGAGGGAAGAGTTCTTGGTCCAGTTAATGCTCCAATATTTAGACTAAAAAGAAAGTTCAGAGTTAGGCTTTTAATTAGGGGGCGAAAATCTTTAAAAGTTCAAAATTCATTAGCTAAAATAATCCAAAAATTCAAATTTTCCAATGGAATGAAACTGACAGTTGATGTTGACCCAATAAACTTCAATTAATAGGCAAAAAATAACACTTTTAGACAATGTGTGACTTGAAGAGCTTAGGGTCATATGTTAATTAAAACTGAATTTTAATAAATCTTCAATTATTTATAAGGAACAAGAAATTGAGCAAAAATAAAGGTTTTTCTGAAACATCTGCAGGTAGATATTCTCTGGCACTTTATGAATTAGCTACAGAAGCTAATATGTTAAGTGAGATTGAAGTCCATTCAGTGTCAATTATTAATTTAATCACTTTAAGTAAAGATTTTAAGTCTTTAATCAAAGATCCAACAAACAATAAAGAAGATCAGCTTAATGCTTTAAACAAAATTTCAGATCAATATAAATTAAATAAATTATTAACAAAATTTTTAAGCTTTCTAATATCTAAGAGAAGATTTTTTTATGTGGAAAAAATTTTAAAAAGCTTTGTTGATACATGTTCAATTAAAAGAGGTGAATTAAAAGCAGAATTGACTTCTGCGAAAGATCTTACTGAAATTGAAGTTAACAACATAAAAGAAGAATTGACTAAAAACTTTAGTTCAAAAATAAAATTAAACTACAAACATGACGCAAGTTTAATTGGGGGTTTGATTGTGCAAGTAGGAAGCACAATGGTGGACACCTCCATTAAAAATAAATTACAACAAATTGAAAATAGGATGATAGAGGCATAAATGGATATAAACCCATCAGAAGTAACAAAGATATTAAAAGAGCAAATTAAAAAGTTTGGTGACAAAGCTGAGGTAACTGAAGTTGGTCAAGTTTTATCAGTTGGAGATGGTATTGCCAGAGTATATGGACTAGACAACGTTCAAGCTGGAGAGATGGTAGAATTTTCTGATGGATCAAAGGGAATGGCTCTAAACTTAGAAAGTGAGAATGTTGGAGTTGTAATTTTTGGAGATGATAGAAAAATTAAAGAAGGTGACGTTGTTAAAAGAACAGGAAGTATTGTTGATACACCTGTTGGAAAAGAATTATTAGGAAGAGTTGTTGATGGATTAGGAAATCCAATTGATGGTAAGGGTGCTTTAGATAAAGCAACAAAAAGAAGTAGAGTTGAAGTGAAAGCTCCTGGAATTATTCCAAGACAATCTGTTAGTGAACCAATGCAAACAGGTCTAAAATCAATTGATAGCCTAGTTCCAGTTGGAAGAGGACAACGTGAGTTAATTATTGGTGACAGGCAAACAGGAAAAACTGCAGTTGCTATTGATGCAATTATTAATCAGAAAAAAATAAATGAATCTGGAGATGAGAAGCAAAAACTTTATTGTATCTATGTAGCTATAGGTCAAAAAAGATCTACAGTTAGACAAATCCAAAAAACTTTAGAAGAAGCTGGTGCAATGGAGTACACAACAATTGTTGCTGCCACGGCTTCAGACGCGGCACCACTTCAATTCTTGGCACCTTATACAGGCTGTACCATGGGTGAATTTTATAGAGATAATGGTATGCATGCATTAATCATTTATGATGATTTATCTAAACAGGCTGTAGCTTATAGACAGATGTCACTTTTATTAAGAAGACCTCCAGGAAGGGAAGCTTACCCAGGGGATGTATTTTACTTACACAGTAGATTGCTTGAAAGAGCTGCCAAGCTTAGCGATGAGCATGGTGGGGGATCATTAACAGCTCTTCCAATAATTGAAACACAAGGTGGAGACGTTTCAGCGTTTATTCCAACCAACGTGATTTCAATTACTGATGGACAAATATTTCTTGAAACAGAATTGTTTAACCAAGGAATTAGACCAGCGATTAACGTAGGTTTATCAGTTTCTAGAGTTGGATCTGCAGCACAAACAAAAGCAATGAAAAAAGTTTCTGGTTCAATGAAACTTGAACTTGCTCAATATAGAGAAATGGCTGCCTTTGCACAATTTGGATCTGATTTAGACGCGTCAACTCAAAAACTTTTAAATAGAGGTTCAAAATTAACTGAACTTCTAAAACAAAAACAATATTCTCCAATGACAGTTGCTGAACAGGTAATTTCAGTTTTTTGTGGGGTTAAAGGTTACTTGGATGATGTAGAACTTAAAGATATTGCTGAGTTTGAATCTAAAATTATTGAAAAATGTAAATCTGAAAAACCAGAAATTTTAGAATCTGTTTTAAGCTCAGGCAAGCTTGAAGAAGATACGGAAAAATTATTGGTTGAAGTAATAATGGAGCTTAAGAAAAACTTAAATTCATAATATATGGCAACGCTAGATGATTTAAAAAAAAGAATAGCAAGTGTAAAGTCTACACAAAAAATCACCAAAGCTATGAAAATGGTTGCGGCTGCTAAACTAAGAAGAGCACAAGAAAATGCTGAAAAAGGAAGACCTTATTCTGAAAAAATGAATAACATTATTCTTAATTTATCTAGTGGTATTTCTGATAAGGAAAATGCACCAAAATTACTATCAGGAACGGGTGAAGAGAAAATACATCTATGTATAGTCTTAACATCTGATCGTGGTCTTTGTGGTGGTTTTAATTCAAACATCATTAAAAAAGCTAAAGCATATTTTAAAAAGATATCTGAAGAAGAGAAAACTTTAAAAATTATAACTGTAGGTTCTAAAGGTTATGATCAATTAAAGAGAGTTTACAAAGACAATATAGTTGAAAAAATATCATTTAAAGAATCAAAAACTATTAATTATTTGGATGCAGAAAAAGTAGGTAAGCTGATAATTGAAAATTTTGAAAAAAAAGAATTTGATGTATGTACAATTTTTTATAATAAATTTAAAAATGTAATTACTCAAATACCCCAAGAACAACAAATAATACCTTTAAAAACTTCTGAAGTAGAAGGAAATTCGTCTGACGATAATTATGAATTTGAACCGGATGAAGATGAAATTTTAAGTAATTTATTGCCTAAAAACATATCTACACAGATTTTTAAAGCAATGTTAGAGAATTCAGCTAGCGAACAGGGTTCAAGAATGAGCGCAATGGATAGTGCCACTCGAAACGCAGGTGAAATGGTTGACAAGCTTACTATTGAGTATAATAGAAGTCGTCAAGCAGCTATTACAAAAGAACTAATTGAAATCATATCAGGAGCGGAAAGTTTATAATTATGAGCAAAGGAAAAATTACACAAATTATTGGAGCAGTAGTAGACGTAAAATTTGATGGAGAATTACCAGAGATTTTATCAGCATTAGAATGTAAAAATGGTGATAACAGACTAGTTTTGGAAGTTGCCCAACACCTTGGAGAATCAAGTGTTAGAACAATTGCAATGGATGCTACAGAGGGATTAAAAAGAGGAGACGAAGTAACTGCTACAGGTTCTCCTATTATGGTTCCAGTGGGCCCTGAAACTTTAGGAAGAATTATAAATGTAATAGGTGAACCTATTGATGAAAAAGGTGAAGTTAAAACAAAAGAAAAGTGGCCAATTCACAGAGCTGCACCTGAATTTAGCGATCAATCAACAGAAACAGAAATTCTAGTTACAGGAATTAAAGTAGTTGATCTATTGGCACCATATGCCAAAGGTGGAAAAATTGGTCTTTTTGGGGGTGCTGGTGTTGGTAAGACAGTGCTTATTATGGAATTAATTAACAACGTAGCAAAAGCACATGGTGGATTTTCAGTATTTGCTGGTGTTGGAGAAAGAACTAGAGAAGGAAATGACCTTTATCATGAGATGATAGATTCAGGTGTTATTAAACCTGAGGGACCAGGATCAAAAGCTGCTTTAGTGTATGGACAAATGAACGAGCCCCCAGGGGCGAGAGCCAGAGTTGCTTTAACAGGATTAACTGTAGCTGAATATTTTAGAGATCAAGAAGGTCAAGATGTACTTTTCTTTGTTGATAACATCTTTAGATTTACTCAAGCAGGCTCAGAAGTTTCTGCACTATTAGGAAGAATTCCTTCAGCAGTTGGATATCAGCCTACACTTGCAACTGATATGGGTAACCTTCAAGAAAGAATTACAACAACCAATAAAGGATCAATTACATCTGTGCAGGCAATTTATGTACCAGCGGATGACCTAACAGATCCAGCACCTGCTACATCATTTGCTCACTTAGATGCAACAACCGTATTATCTAGACAAATAGCAGAAATTGGAATTTATCCAGCAGTTGATCCTCTAGACTCTACTTCTAGAATTTTAGATCCAAGAATAGTTGGAGATGAACATTATAGAGTTGCAAGAGAAGTGCAAAAGATTCTTCAAACTTACAAATCTCTTCAAGATATTATTGCAATTTTAGGAATGGATGAACTTTCTGAAGAAGATAAATTAACAGTAGCAAGAGCGAGAAGAATTCAAAGATTTCTATCACAACCCTTCTTTGTTGCAGAAGTCTTTACTGGTTCTCCAGGAAAATTAGTAGATTTAGAATCTACAATTAAAGGTTTTGCTGCAATTTGTAATGGTGAGTATGATCATTTACCTGAAGCTGCATTTTATATGGTTGGAACAATTGAAGAAGCTATAGAAAAAGCAGAAAAAATGGCGAAGGAAGCTGCTGCATAATGAGTGAAGAGTTTAAGATAGAAATCGTAAACCCCGAGAGATCTTTTCTTTCAAAAGAAGATGTAACAGAAGTTGTTGTACCTGCTTTTGAAGGAGAAATGGGGATTTTAAGAGACCATATTTCCATTATTTCATTTCTAAAACCTGGTGTTATTAAAATCTTTTCTAAATCTGGGGAAGAAAATTACTATGTTGAAGATGGAATTGTTGAGTTTAAGAATAATAATCTATCAGTACTAACCAGCTCTATTTTTAATATCAAAGACATGGATAAAGATAAAATTAGTGAATTACTCAAGCAAGCAGAAGTGCACTCATCAAATAGTGAAATTACAGATCAAGACAAATATTTAGTGGATCAAAAAATTGATGTACTAAAAACTCTTAATTAAGAATTTCATTAACTTTTCTTTTAACATCCTCATACACGTGTAATTTAAAGTCTACAACTAAGTCAGTTATATTTTCAAGATCAATCCACTTCCATTCACAGAATTCTGGATTTTTAGTTTTAATATTAATTTCACTATCTTGCCCTAAAAACCTCATTACAAACCATTTTTGTTCTTGGCCTCTGTATTTACCTTCCCAGATCACACCTAGTAAATTTTTAGGTAGCTCGTAAGAGATCAATCCATCAAGTTCTTTTATTAGCTCTACATTTTTTATACTAGTTTCTTCTTCTAATTCTCTATAAGCGGCAGCTAAATAATCTTCACCCTCATCAACGCCACCTTGAGGCATTTGCCAAAAATTTTTTTGATTATCTATTCTTCTTGCAACAAAGACCTTATTATCTTTGTTCAACACAACAATCCCAACCCCACTTCTAAGGGGTAAACTTGTATACTTGTTTGTCATTTATCCGTTGAGTAGCTTTAAAGCAAATTTTAGTTGATTATCTGTTGCAGAGTTCAATTTAAAATCCTCTGAACCTTCCGTTATTTCTATATCAGGTGTTACACCAACTTTAGAAATAGATTTACCTGATGGTAAATAGTATTTTGCAATTGTTAATCTGATGGCACCTCTATTTTTTAAAGGAATTATTGATTGAACTGAACCTTTTCCATAACTATTCTCTCCAAGTATAATTGCTCTTTTGTGATCTTTTAATGCACCAGCAACTATTTCTGATGCGGAAGCTGAACCATAATTGATAAGTACTATTAGTGTCTTACCTCCAGTTATATCACCCTTTTTAGCAAACCATTTTCTGTTCTCTGAAATTGTTCGACTTTTAGTTGATACAATCTCACCATTTTCTAAAAAGAAATCTGAAATTTTAATTGCCTGAGAAAGTAAACCACCAGGGTTATTTCTTAAATCTAAAATGTATGCTTTTAAATTTTTATTTTTATTTAGTTTTTTAACTTTCTCTTTAATTTGTTTACTACTATTTTCATTGAAAGAAGTTAGCCTAATGTAGCCAATATTATTATCAATGAGTTCAGATTTAACTGACTGAACCTGAATAATTTCTCTTGTTACATTAAAGATTATTGCTTTTTTAACACCTCGTCTTCTAACGGTTAATTCAATACTGGATCCAACAAGCCCTCTCATTAAATCAACAGCATCCATTAATGATTTACCTTGCACCTGCACTCCGTCAATTTTTACAATATAGTCTCCTGCTTTTAATCCCGCTCTTGAAGCTGGTGTATTATCTATAGGAGAGATTACCTTTACAACACCTGACTCCATACCAACCTCAATCCCAAGACCACCAAACTTACCACTAGTTTCAGTTTGCATACCTTCAAAACTCTCAGGGGTCATATATGCAGAGTAGGGATCTAGAGATTGTAGTAATCCATTTATTGCAGCATCCATACTTTTGGACTGGTCTACTTCATCAACATACTCTTTATTGATTTTATCAAGGACTTCACCA